>JANOLC010000193.1:0-1746 GCA_031419575.1 Burkholderiales bacterium
ACAAACGACTCGGCGTCCATGACCAAGCGCTTGACTTCCGTCAGAGTGATGTAACTTGAAGTGTCAGTGTCATAAAGCCGCCGGTTGGGGTATTTTTTGATGACACGCAGCGGACTTTTACTGTCCTGATTTTTTTTATACTGCATTAAAAGGATTCCTCGGATTCAGGCAAATATCAAAAATTCTTCGACTACAACAAACACCATTTTAAATAACGGTATCTGGTGTTAGACCCAACGTTTACCCTCAAGATTTAACTTGAGGGTGAACCGGGAGTGTCGAGATTTTTGGTAGGCGCGAATGGACTCGAACCATCGACCCCCACCATGTCAAGGTGGTGCTCTAACCAGCTGAGCTACGCGCCTACAGAATGTCCGAGAAGCTAAGAGTATAGCAGCTAAAAACGCTGCTTCTGAACGCGTCGTGTCTGCTCGGCACATTCTTCAATAGGATCGTGTGCACCTGCATCGCTGATAATTATTCTCTGCTTTGGTGTCCCACTCAACGAGTGGTGACGACCTCAACTTTTTATCACTCCAGGAGATTTGAAAATGGAAATCGCAGGCAAGGTATTTATCGTGACCGGTGGCGCATCGGGTTTGGGCGAAGGCACGGCCCGCATGTTGGCAGGTTTGGGCGGCAAGGTCGTAATCGCAGACATGCAGGTTGAAAAAGGCGAAGCCATTGCTGCGGAAATTGACGGCGCTTTTGTGAAGTGTGACGTGAGCAGCGAGGCCGACGGACAGGCCGTGGTTTCCAAGGCCGTTTCCATGGGAAAACTGATGGGCTTGGTCAACTGCGCAGGCATTGCCCCCGCCGAAAAAACCGTGGGGAAAAACGGTGCACATTCTCTGGCAGTCTTCAGCAAGACCATCACTGTTAACCTGATCGGCAGCTTCAACATGATCCGCCTGGCCTCTGAAGCCATGTGTAGAAACGAGCCCGAGTCAACTGGCGAGCGTGGCGTGATGATCTCCACGGCCTCGGTTGCAGCCTACGACGGTCAGATTGGACAGGCCGCCTACAGCGCCTCCAAAGGCGGCGTGGTCGGCATGACGCTGCCGATTGCCCGCGATCTGGCGCGCAATGGCATTCGCAACATGACCATTGCCCCCGGCATCTTCGGCACACCCATGATGTTTGGCATGCCGCAAGAAGTACAAGACTCGCTAGCCGCCAGCGTGCCCTTCCCTTCGCGCCTGGGCACCCCACAAGACTACGCCAAATTGGCACGGCATATTTTTGAGAACGACATGCTCAATGGTGAAGTGATTCGTCTGGATGGGGCGATTCGTCTAGCACCCCGTTAATCATCACGCACTATCCCGGCATGAAACCCGCTTTTGGCATCCTTGCATTGGCAGCCGTAATGGCAGGTTGTGCTAGCCCCAAGGTTCTTAAAGCCGGTGGCAGCACCGTTGATGCAGCTGTTGCCGCGCAGATGATGCTGACACTCGTGGAGCCGCGACGGCATTGTGATGGGTGACTGAGCGCTCCTGCGCCACCGCACACGTCCAATGCGTCTTAGGCGCAATCTGTCACAAAACTCATGTCCATCCCCCAAACCTTCATTCAGGAGCTGCTCGCACGCGTTGACGTGGTGGAGATTGTCGGGCGCTATGTGCAGCTCAAAAAAGGCGGTGCCAACTTCATGGGGCTATGCCCTTTTCATGGGGAAAAATCACCGTCTTTTAGTGTGAGCCCGACCAAGCAGTTTTATCACTGCTTTGGTTGCGGGAAAAACGG
>JANOLC010000194.1:0-4361 GCA_031419575.1 Burkholderiales bacterium
GTCACTCGTCATCTCGATGCCAAAACGCATGCGCAGCACCTTGGCCTCACGCGGGGTCAGACTGTCCAGGATGTCTTTCACCACGTCGCGCAGGCCGGCTTGCATCGCGGCCTCCATCGGTGCCGTGTTGGCGCTGTCTTCGATGAAGTCGCCCAGATGTGAGTCGTCGTCGTCGCCGATCGGGGTTTCCATGGAGATCGGCTCCTTGGCGATCTTCATGATCTTGCGGATCTTGTCCTCCGGGATCTCCATGCGCTCGGCCAGCACACTCGCGTCCGGCTCGAAGCCGAACTCCTGCAGGTGCTGGCGGCTGATGCGGTTCATCTTGTTGATGGTCTCGATCATGTGCACCGGGATGCGGATGGTGCGCGCCTGGTCGGCGATGGAGCGGGTGATGGCCTGGCGGATCCACCAGGTGGCGTAGGTCGAGAACTTGTAACCGCGCCGGTATTCGAACTTGTCCACCGCCTTCATCAGGCCGATGTTGCCCTCCTGGATCAGGTCCAGGAACTGCAGGCCACGGTTGGTGTATTTCTTGGCGATCGAGATCACCAGGCGCAGGTTGGCCTCGATCATCTCCTTCTTGGCGCCGCGCGACGAGGACTCGCCTTCGTTCATGCGTTTGTTGATGTCCTTGAGCTGGTCCAGTGGCACCACCACACGCGACTGCAGGTCGGTGAGCCTTTGCTGCAGATCCTGCACCGGCGGAATATTGCGCGCCATGATCGTGCTCCACGGCTTGCCGGCGGCAGCTTGTTTCTCGATCCACCTCTGGTTGAGCAGCTGGCTCGGCACCTTGTTGCCGTTCTTGTCGCGACCGCTGAAATCAGCGATGAAGTTCTCTTGCGGGTAGCCGCACTTGTCCACAATGATGCGGCGCAGTTCGCGCTCTTTCTTGCGGATGTCATCCACTTGCGAGCGAACCATGTCGCACAGTTTTTCGATCGCCTTGGCGGTGAAACGGATGGACATCAACTCTTCGGACAAGGCCTTTTGGGCGCTGACATAGTGCGGCGTGCCGTAGCCTTCCTTGTCGTAGATTTTGTGGACTTTCTCGAACAGCTCACGCAGTCGGTCAAAGCGGGTCAGAGCTTCCTTTTTCAGCTCTTCCAGCTTTTTGGTCAGCGCCTTCGAGCCGCCTTTGCCGTCGTCGTCATCTTCGGCATCAAACTCGTCAAAGTCTTCTTCGGCCACATAGTCGTCGGCCTCGTTGGGGTTGGAAAAGCCATCCACGATGGTGGTGATGACGACCTTGCCCTCACGAATGTCTTCACCCAGGCGCAATACTTCTGCAATGGTGGCGGGGGACGCGCTGATGGCTTCCATCATCGCCATCAAGCCGCCCTCAATGCGCTTGGCAATCTCAATTTCACCTTCGCGGGTCAGGAGTTCAACCGTGCCCATCTCGCGCATGTACATGCGAACCGGGTCTGTCGTGCGGCCAAACTCGCTGTCCACGGTGCTGAGGGCTGCCTCAGCCGCTTCTTCGGCTTCTTCTTCTGTCGCACCAGTAGGGGCCGTGTTGGTCAGAATCAGCGACTCGGCATCGGGCGTTTGCTCGTACACGGCCACACCCAAATCATTGAGCGTGGCAATCACAGCTTCCATGGTTTCGGCGTCGATCAGCTTGTCGGGCAGGTGATCGGAAATCTCGCCGTGGGTCAGGTAGCCACGGGTTTTGCCGAGCTTGATCAGCGCTTTGAGGCGCTGGCGGCGCTTCGCCATGTCTTCTTCAGACAGCACCGTGTCGTCCAGACCGAACTCTTTCATCAATGCGCGTTCTTTGGCCTTGCTGATCTTCATGCGCAGGGGTTTGACTTTTTCCCCGTTGACCATCAGAACCGGCTCACCCACCAAATCCGCTTCAATCTCGGCCATGTCAACGTCGTCACCGGGCTTGACCTCGGCAATGCTGCCCTTTGGCTTGGGTCCCCGCTTGGCACCGACCCGAACGGCAGGCGCTGCAGCAGCCGGTTTCTTTTTAGCGGCTGCTGCTTTGGCGGCAGCAGTTTTGACGGCAGGGGTCTTAGCGGCAGGAGACGCTGGTGTGGACGCTGATTTAGGCACTGTTTTAACTTTCTTTTCGGGAACGATGACGGTCTTGCTGGTCATTGCTTTGGCGGCAGGTGGCGTGGATTTATTGGGCTTTTGAGCAGGCATAGCAGAACCTCATGACTTCAAAAAAAACAGAACGAACCAAAACCATTGCGCCAAAACCATTGTTTTCAGGCAATGAACCAAGCCACCGCCTGGGGCGCAACTGATCACGCCAAGGGGCTGCGGGGCAGCGATCAAAACTAACTAAGAAAACTATTCGGGAGAAGCGATGCGGTGGATCAACTTGAACATCTCTAGGTGTGTTCTTACCCAGTACGTTAGATGAGCCGCCGTGCAAGATGGGTGGGCGAACATTTGGGATGCAGTCCTTGCGGTGAGTTTGCCGGTCGAGAACTGTGTCTTCGTTTGGCTGTGTCCGGAGGTGTTGCTGTCGCTCTTGCTGGAAGAGATCGGATTATACCAAAACCAAAACGACCTACTGAGGCGAGACGACGGTGGCAGCCTCCAGCGCGCGCCGGCGAACTTGCAAATCCCGGTAGCGAACCAGCGCGGTGGGGTCGGCTTTAGCCGCCTCAATGGCCTCGGTCTCCTGCGCTTTCAGGCGTTCCACCAACATGCGGTTGAGCAGACTGCGGAGCTCACGGGTTGACTCATCGGTCTCTTCCGGTGCGTCCACGGCACTGACCGGGCCGGCCATGAAGCGCAAGGCGGCGTCTTCAAATTCGTGCTCGCGCAGACCTTCACGCAACGCGCCCCAGGGCTGCGGGCCATGCTCATGCAACTGGCTCTCCAGCCACACAAATAACGGGCCGTGCGGCGCGGGTTGCTCGCATAATAAGGTGTGATCTTCGTTGGACAGCGTGTCCCAGGCAGCCATGTTGCCCAGCAGAAGCCGCGCCGCGTGGTCAGCCCGGCTGGCGGGCAGGGCGCGACCGCTGATTCGGGGTTGATAACTGGATTTTGATGATAAAAAACCCTTGAAGTCCCTGTCTCTGTTGAATTTATAGCTATCTTTTTTATAGTGTTTGGGTTGTGACGTTTCCGAACTGACGGCTTTGGGCATCCACAAATCGGTCAGCTCACGGCCTGCCAGTTGCACCAGGTCAGCGATTTCGGTGAGCAATTGGCGCTTCAACGCACCATCGGGCATTTGCATCCACAGTGGTCTGGCGTTGCTGGCCAAATGAGCGCGGCCTTCTGCCGTGTTGAGGTCGCAGCCGTCACGCGCAGAGTCAATCAAAAACCGGCTCAGAGGCACGGCCTCGGACACGTAGCGCGAAAACGCTTCTTTGCCGTATTCGCGGATGAAGCTGTCGGGGTCGTGTTCGCTGGGCAGGAATAAAAATTTCACGCTGCGAACGTCCGTGGCAAATGCCAGCGCGCCATCCAGCGCCTTGCGTGCGGCACGACGGCCTGCCGCGTCGCCATCAAAGCTGAACACCACCGAGTCGGTGAAACGAAACAACTTTTGGACGTGTTCGTTGGTGCAGGCCGTGCCCAGCGTGGCCACCGTGTTGGGAAAGCCGAGCTGGGCCAGCGCGACCACGTCCATATAGCCCTCTGTCACCAGCGCATAACCAAAATCGCGCAGGGCCTGACGCGCCTCAAACAAACCATACAGCTCGCGGCCCTTGCTGAAAACGGGTGTCTCGGGGGAATTCAAATACTTGGGCTTGTCATCCCCAAGCACGCGCCCCCCAAAACCGATGCATTCACCCTTGATATTGCGAATGGGAAACATGACGCGATCACGGAACCGGTCATAGCGCTTTTCATCATCCGCGTCTTCAGCATTCAGAATCACCAAGCCGCTTTCTACCAGCAGTGGGTCATCGTAGTTGGGGAAAATGCTTGCCAAGCTGCGCCAGCCTTCCGGCGCATAACCCAAGCCAAACTGCTTGGCGATTTCGCCACTGACCCCCCGCCCTTTGAAGTACTCAATTGCGCGCGGCGACTCTTTCAATTGCTTGCGATACGCGTCCCCCGCTTTTTCCAGCACATCGTTCAATGTGTTTTGTTTTTGACGCTGTTCGGCAGCGCGCACTCGGTCTTGGGGCGATGCATCGTCTTCTGGCACTTTCATGCCGCATTGCTGAGCCAGATCTTTGACCGCTTCCACAAAGCTCATGCCCGCGTGATCCATCAAGAAACTTACCGCATTGCCGTTTTTCCCGCAACCAAAGCAGTGATAAAACTGCTTGGTCGGGCTCACACTAAAAGACGGTGATTTTTCCCCATGAAAAGGGCATAGCCCCATGAAGTTGGCACCGCCTTTTTTGAGCTGCACATAGCGCCCGACAATC
>JANOLC010000195.1:0-5783 GCA_031419575.1 Burkholderiales bacterium
CTTTTTGCCTGACCGAGCCACACGTCGGCAGCGATGCGTCGTCGCTCAAAACCACGGCGGTTAAGGAAGGCAACGCTTATGTGCTGAACGGCGTCAAGCAGTTCATCACCAGCGGCAAGAACGGCCATCTGGCGGTGGTGATCGCGGTGACCGACAAGGGCGCCGGTAAACGCGGCATGAGCGCTTTTCTCGTGCCCACCGACACGCCGGGTTACGTGGTGGCGCGGCTGGAGGACAAGCTGGGCCAGCACAGCAGCGACACCGCGCAAATCAACTTTGACAACTGCCGCATCCCCGCCGAGAACCTGATTGGCGTGGAAGGCGAGGGCTACAAAATCGCGCTCGGCGGCCTGGAGGGCGGGCGCATTGGCATTGCCGCACAAAGTGTCGGCATGGCGCGCAGCGCGTTTGAATGCGCCCTGGCCTACGCCAAAGACCGGCAGAGCTTTGGCCAGCCCATCTTCAGTCACCAGGCCGTGGGCTTTCGGCTGGCGGATTGCGCCACGCAAATTGAAGCGGCGCGTCAGCTCATCTGGCATGCGGCGTCGCTCAGAGACGCAGGCAAGCCGTGTTTGAAAGAAGCCGCCATGGCCAAGCTGTTCGCCAGCGAAATGGCCGAAAAAGTGTGCAGCGCCGCCATCCAGACCCTGGGCGGTTACGGTTATGTGAGCGACTTCCCCGTGGAGCGCATCTATCGGGACGTGCGGGTGTGCCAGATTTACGAAGGCACATCGGACATTCAGAAAATCATCATTCAGCGTGCGCTGTAAATCGTCAAAAAGGAAATCACCCCATGCCCATCACCAAAGGATTTCGCGCCCTCGTTGACGAGGCCATGGCGCAAGTTACCACGTATTCCGTGCCAGAAGTCGCCGCCCGCCTGGGTGCTGCTGACGTGGTCATCGTGGACATCCGCGACGTGCGCGAGTTGACCGGCGGTACCGTGACCGGGGCGGTACACGCGCCGCGCTGCATGCTGGAATTCTGGGTAGACCCAGAGTCGCCGTACCACAAGCCCCTGTGGGCCGACGAGAGCAAGGAGTTCATCCTTTTTTGTGGCGCCGGCTGGCGCAGCGCCTTGGCGTGCAAGACGTTGCAAGACATGGGCATGACGAACGTGGCCCACGTGGACGGTGGTTATGCCGAGTGGGTGAAGCTGGGCGCACCCACAGAGACGCTGGAGCAGCGGTCTCTGAATAAAAAGACCTTATAGTCCTCGTCAAATATCAATAGTTTGCTATTTATTTAGTAGTGATCTGAATTCAACCAACTCTTGACCTGAATGAATCCAATGAAGTTTGATGCCGTATTGTTTGACTGTGATGGCGTGCTGGTAGACAGCGAGCCGCTGACCAATGGCGTGCTGCGCGAGATGCTGCTGGAGCGCGGCTGGCAGCTGACGATGGCTGAGTGCATGGACATATTCGTCGGCAAAACCGTGCGGGAAGAAGCTGATCTGATCGCACAAAAGACCGGCGCACCGGTCACCGAAGCGTGGCTGGCTGAATTCCGTGACCGGCGCAATACCGCTCTGGCGCGTGACCTGACGGTGATCCCCAACATCGAAAGTACCTTGCGCCAGATTCACGCGCGCTATGCGGGCCGCATGGCCTGTGCTTCGGGTGCTGACCGCTTCAAGGTGGAGTTGATGCTGCGCAAGCTGGGGCTGATCGACTTCTTTGGCGGTCAGATCTTCAGCGGTTATGAGATGCCGCGCTCCAAACCCTTCCCCGATGTTTACCTGGCCGCCGCCGAGGCTTTGAAGGTCAACCCTGAACGTTGTGCCGTGATTGAAGACACGGTAACCGGCGTCACGGCAGGCGCTGCGGCAGGTGCAACGGTGTTTGGTTATTCACCGGCGACTAGCACGCATGTGAGTGCCGCAGATTTGCGCCAGGCCGGGGCCAGCTACATCTTCACCAGCATGGCGGATTTGCCGGGGTTGCTGATAGGGTGAATACGCGCCGAACTGCGCGATAAAAAACGAGCCCATGCTAAGCTGATAGCCCCACTTTTTACAAAGACTGCGAGCCCCACCATGCCCGGACTTCTGCCCCACGTTGACCCAGACGGCTTGCTTGAATTTTCGGTGGTCTACACCGACCGAGCGCTCAACCACATGTCGCGCAGTTTTCAGGGCGTGATGACCGACATCTCCGGCATTTTGAAAGAGGTGTACGGTGCGCACTCCACCGCTTTGGTGCCCGGCAGTGGCACTTATGGCATGGAAGCCGTGGCGCGCCAATTCGCCACCGGCCAGCATGTGATGGTCATCCGCAACGGCTGGTTCAGCTACCGCTGGACGCAGATCTTTGACATGGGGCATATCCCGGCATCGCACACCGTGCACAAGGCCCGCAAGACCGGTTCTGGTGCGCAAGACCCTTGGGTACCCGCGCCGATTGCCGAGGTCCAGGCGGCCATTGCCAAAGAAAGACCTGCTGTCGTGTTTGCCCCGCACGTTGAAACCGCGGCTGGCATGATCCTGCCCGATAGCTATCTGCGCGCGGTGGCCGATGCCGTGCACGCCGTGGGTGGCCTGTTTGTGTTGGACTGCATCGCGTCCGGTGCGATGTGGGTGGACATGCAAGCCACGGGCGTGGATGTGTTGATCTCCGCTCCGCAAAAAGGCTGGAGCAGCTCGCCCTGCTGCGCCATGGTGGTCTTAAGTGAACGCGCCCGCGCCGCTATTGACGGCACCACCAGCACCTGCTTTGCCTGCGATTTGAAGAAGTGGCTGCAGATCATGGAAACCTATGAAAAAGGTGGCCATGCCTACCACGCCACCCTCCCCACCGATGCGCTGACGGCCCTGCGCGCCGTGATGAAAGAAACCCAGGCCTATGGTTTTGCCAAGGTCAAGGCCGAGCAACTGGCTTTGGGCATTCAAGTACGCGCCTTGTTTGAAGGCCGTGGCCTACCCAGTGTTGCCGCAGATGGCTTCAAAGCCCCTGGCGTGGTGGTCAGCTACACCACCGACCCCGACATCCAGTCCGGTAGGAAGTTTTTGGAGCAGGGGCTGCAAACGGCGGCTGGCGTGCCGCTGCAATGTGACGAAGGCCCCGACTTCAAGACTTTCCGCGTTGGCTTGTTTGGGCTGGAGAAGTGGCACAACGTGGACAAGACCGTGGCCAACCTGGCGGGGGCGTTGGACCGCATTGGGGTGGTGGAGCAGGTGGCTGAGGTGGTTTGACCTCCAACAAGACACTCAAGAACCATTGGCGTTGACGTCAAACCGGCTTGCCGTCAACGGTTCGCGACTTGCGAAACTCGGCGGGGGGTGTTCCCGACCACCCCCGAAACGCGCGAATAAAGCTCTTCTCATTGCGAAACCCGCAAGTCGCAGCCACCTGCTTAATGGGCTTTGGCGTTTTAAGCAGTAATTCCTTGGCTAAGTCAAAGTGCACTTCGTCTTTCAACTGCTGCAGCGTTGCCCCTTCTTCCTGAAGCTGACGGTGCAGCGAGCGGGGCGACAGGTTGAGCGTTGCTGCCAAGGTGACGGCGTTGTGCGATTGCAGCGCCGAACTGGTCAGCGCCTGGCGCACTTGCTGCACCAGCAGGCGGTCACGCCGGTATTGCAACACGGTAAGCGGCAGCGCCCGCTTCAGCATCAATTGCAAAGCGGCCTCGTTGCGGCGCAAAGGCAGGGCCAGATACCGCGCATCAAAGCTGATTTCCGCCTGCGCCGCGTTGAACTGAATCGGCGCCGGAAACAGCAGCGCATACACCTGCGCATGCGGCGGCGCTTCAAACGGGAAACGTGCGCCCTGCAAGGCGATGCGTGAATCCACATACCAACATGCCAGGCCATGGATGTTGCGCAGCACATGCACCAGGCCGAATTCACCCACCCGGCCGGGCGAACGCTCCTCAATGGTGATGACTGCCTGGTTGCCCGATGTCTGTACCCGAAGCGTGATGTCATTGGCCAGCAGTGCGTGGTGGCGGCACCATCGTTGCAGCGCAATGCCCAGGGTGGGTGCAGTGAGGGACGCGCGCGCCAGCATGCCGTAGCTGCCCCACGGTAAGCGGCGGCTGAAAGCACCCAGGGCTTCGTCGTCCAGCGCCCGCATGGCAGCACCGGATAGCACTTCCATCTGCCGGGCGGTGATACAGGCGTTGGCAGTTCTGAGCTGAAATGGCGTGATCTGTGCCAGTTTTAAGGCGAGTGCGGGACTTTGCCCTTGGTGTTCAAAAGCAGCCACTATGCATCTGACGAATGCCATGGGTGTGGCGGCTACGGGTGGGGTAGGTGATTCAGGAATTGGCACGCCAGAAGTGTCAATCAGATTGGCAGTATTTGCAACCTGATTGACAGCAAGTGATGCCGCACGCAGGTCGGGTTTTCCTTATGCTCACTGATTCGCGCTAAGGTTGCACCTGCGCAAAGAACCATCAGAAATCATCAGGAAGTACCCATGCCCGCTCTGGAGACAAAACTAAACGCCCGCTCTGCCGACTTCCAGGCCAATGCCCTGGCCATGCGCAAGGTGGTGGACGACCTGAAAACCAAAGTGGCGCAGGCCGCCCTGGGTGGCGGTGATGCGGCCCGTGCCAAACACACGGCGCGAGGCAAGCTGCTGCCGCGTGACCGGGTGCAGATGCTGCTGGACCCCGGCACGCCGTTTCTGGAGCTGTCACCTCTGGCCGCTTTGGGCCTTTACCCAGACCGTGACGGCACCGACAGCGCACCCTGTGCCGGAGTGATCGCTGGCATCGGCCGCGTGAGTGGGGTGGACTGCATGATTGTGTGCAACGATGCCACGGTCAAAGGTGGCACCTATTACCCGATCACGGTTAAGAAACACCTGCGCGCACAAGAGATTGCCCAGCAAAATAACCTGACCTGCATCTACTTGGTGGATTCGGGCGGGGCTAATTTGCCGAACCAGGACGAGGTGTTTCCGGACCGCGATCACTTCGGTCGCATCTTCTTCAACCAGGCCAACATGAGTGCGCTGGGCATTGCGCAGATTGCGGTGGTCATGGGCTCGTGTACAGCGGGTGGGGCCTATGTGCCTGCCATGAGTGATGAGGCCATCATCGTCAAAAACCAGGGCACGATTTTTCTCGGCGGGCCACCGCTGGTGAAGGCCGCCACGGGTGAAGTGGTGACGGCGGAAGACCTGGGTGGCGGCGATGTGCACACGCGTCTCTCGGGCGTGGCCGACCACCTGGCGCAAAACGACCCCCACGCGCTGGCCTTGGCAAGGGTTGCGGTGAAGAATTTGAATAGAAAGAAGGCTTTAGTCCCCGTACTTATTGAACCATTAGCTCCTAAATATGTAGCGGAAGAGTTGTATGGCGTGATTCCCGCCGACACCCGCAAGCCGTTTGACGTGCGCGAAATCATCGCTCGCATCGTGGACGGCAGCGAGTTTGACGAGTTCAAGGCCCGTTACGGCACCACGCTGGTCACCGGCTTTGCGCGGGTGGAGGGCATGCCGGTAGGCATCATTGCCAACAACGGCATTTTGTTCAGCGAATCAGCCCTGAAGGGCGCGCATTTCATCGAACTGTGCTGCCAGCGCAAGATTCCGCTGGTGTTTTTGCAGAACATCACCGGCTTCATGGTGGGCCGCAAATACGAGAACGAAGGCATTGCCCGCAACGGGGCCAAGATGGTCACGGCCGTGGCCTGTGCCCAGGTGCCCAAGTTCACCATCATTATTGGTGGCAGCTTTGGCGCAGGCAACTACGGCATGTGTGGCCGCGCCTATTCGCCACGTTTTTTATGGATGTGGCCCAATGCGCGCATTTCGGTCATGGGCGGCGAGCAGGCG
>JANOLC010000196.1:0-7047 GCA_031419575.1 Burkholderiales bacterium
CGAACGGGTGTGATTGAAAAAGTGGTCGTCAGCGAAGCCGGTGCCTCGGTCTACAGCGCCAGCGAATTCGCCAGCCAAGAAATGCCCGACGTGGACGTAGCCTGCGGGGGGCCGCCAGCATTGCGCGCCGCCTGCAAGACCCACTGGCCGAGCTGGTAAAGATTGACCCCAAATCCATCGGCGTGGGCCAGTACCAGCACGACGTGAACCAGAGCGAACTTGCGCGCAGCCTGGAAACTGTAGTCGAAGACTGTGTGAACTCGGTGGGTGTGGACCTCAACACCGCCAGTGTGCCGCTGCTGAGTCGCGTCTCCGGTTTGAGCGGCAGCGTGGCCAAAGCCGTGGTGCGCTGGCGGGAAGCCAATGGGGCCTTCAAGAGCCGTGACCAGCTCATGGAAGTCACCGGCCTGGGGGCCAAAACCTTTGAGCAGAGTGCGGGCTTCCTGCGCATTCGCAATGGGAACAACCCGCTGGACATGACCGGTGTACACCCCGAAACCTATGCGGTGGTGGAGCAGATCATGAAACACACCGCCAAACCCGTGGCCGAGTTGATGGGTCGTGCCGACATGCTCAAAACCCTGCGTCCTGAGCTGTTTGCCAACGACAAATTTGGTGTGATCACCGTCAAGGACATTCTGGGCGAGTTGGAAAAGCCTGGCCGTGACCCGCGCCCGGACTTCAAGGTAGCCCGCTTCAACGACGGTGTGGAAGACATCAAGGACCTGAAAGAGGGCATGATTTTGGAAGGCACCGTCAGCAACGTGGCCGCGTTTGGTGCCTTCATCGACCTGGGTGTGCACCAGGACGGACTGGTGCACGTGAGCCAGCTCAGCCACAAGTTCACCACCGATGCGCGCGAGGTCGTCAAGACGGGCGACATCGTCAAGGTGCAGGTGGTGGAGGTGGATGTGGCCCGCAAACGCATTGCACTAACCATGAAGCTGGGTGCAGCCCCCCAGCGCCGGGATTCACCCGGCCAAAACCCTGGATCTAACCGCTTCGACCCAGTCAGGGCGGGCGGTTTTAGCGGTGGGCAAGGCAGGGGGCAGGGCAGCGGTAGCTACCGCTCCCAAGTGCCCGCACAGCAGGATACGGCCATGGGTGATGCGTTTTCTAAATTGCAGGGGTTGCGGAAGTAGGACGGCTTCATAATCACACGAATGCACTTGACAAGCACTTTCCCCACCCGAACCATCAACTATGGAGCGATGAGCGAATGGAGCTAGATGCCTTGCTGGCCTTGCCGTTCAGCCTGCCCAGCATTCCCAAAGTGGTGGCGCTGCTGCTCAGCGAGCTGTCGGGTGATGACCCGGATTTGCGACGGGTGACGCAGCTGGTTCGCACCGACCCGGCCCTGACGGCGCGGCTGTTGCAGATCGCCAATTCGGGGTTTTTTCAACTCTCGGGCACCATCAACAGCGCGTCTGAAGCGCTGGCCGTGCTCAGCTTGAGCCACATGCGCGCCATGGCGGCAGCGGCGGCGGGTAGCACGTCGCCCAAATCGGTGGTGGGCATTAACTTGCCGCAGTTTTGGAGCTACAGCCTGAACGTGGCCAAAGTGTCGCGTTCGCTGGCCGGTGTGGTACGGCAAAACCAGCAGGCCGCGTTCACCGCGGGGCTGATTCACGCGGTAGGCGAGCTGGCCATGCATTTGGGCATGCCCGACGAGATGGCCGAGATCAATCGCGACTCTGACTCGCTGGATCAGAGCCGGGCCAGGGTCGAGATGCGGACTTTCAACTATGGCTACGCGCAGGTGGGTGCCGGCTACGCACGCAAATGGCTGTACCCGCAGCCCATCATCGATGCGCTGGAGCAGCAATACGCGCCGTTCAAAAATGAGGCTTATGAGCCGCTGGCCGGGGTAATTCACCTGGCCAGTTGGCGTGCGCGGGCCAAAGAGGCAGGCTTAAGCCAACGCGAACTGGCGGTAAGTTTCCCTGGCGCGGTGGGCGAGGTGCTGGCACTGGATATTGACATGGTGTTGCAGCAAGACCCCATCGACTGGGCTTCTCAAGCGCCCGGCAAACCCCTGCTGTAGGACACATTGACCATGCAGGCGTTGCGCATTTACGGCGGGCCGCGTGCCCGCCAGCACATCGAGAAAAATGGACTTCAAGCAGGCGACATCGCCACCATTCCCGGTGCGGCTGGTGGCCCCAAAGGGTTGATTCTGGGCGCGTTGGACCGCTATATTTTTGGCGAGTGGTTGACGCAATCGCAGCAGCCAGTGAACTTGGTGGGCGCGTCAATTGGTGCCTGGCGTATGGCGACGGCGGGGTTGAATGATGCTGTGGCTGCCTTCAAGCGCCTGGAGCATGACTACATCCACCAGCATTACGAACTCAAACCTGGCGAGAAACGCCCATCCGCCCGGTTTGTGAGCGAGCGTTTTGGCCAGAGCCTGCAAGACTTTTACGGTGGGCGCATTCACGAGGTGCTGAACCACCCGCGTTACAAGCTACACATCCTCACCTCGCGTGGGCGACACATTCTGGGGCGAGAACATGGCCTGCGCACGCCGCTGGGCTACCTGGGCGCATTTTTGACCAACAGTTTGAACCGCAAGGCCATGGGTGCGTGGCTGGAGCGGGTGGTGTTTTCCAGCGCAACAGCCTCAATGCCGGCACCGTTGCCGTTTGCCACGCAGGACTACCGCACGCGCCAAGTGCCGTTGACCGAGGCCAATTTCATGCACGCGCTGCAGGCCAGTTGCTCCATCCCGTTTGTGCTGGAGTCGGTGCACAACATTGCGGGCGCGCCGCCGGGTGCCTATTGGGACGGTGGCATCACAGATTACCACTTGCACCTGAACTACGCCGCTGCACATTCGATAGCAAACTATTCATATCCGACAGGGACTTCAGGTATCTTTGGGGGCCTTGTTCTCTATCCCCACTTTCAGAAGGCCGTGGTGCCCGGCTGGCTGGACAAGGGCTTGAAATGGCGGCACAAGGCCACACACCACCTGGACACCACCCTGCTGTTAGCCCCCAACCCGGACTGGGTCAATACCCTGCCCAACGGCAAGTTGCCGGACCGCAAGGACTTCACCCACTATGGCAACGACCTGGCCGCACGCGTGAAGGCATGGAAAACGGCGGTCAGCGCCAGCCAACAATTGGCTGATGAATTTGCAGCTTGGTTGCAAAAGCCTGATGTACGTCAAATAAGTGGGTTGTGACAGCGCTTTGATTTGGCGTCCAATCGGTGAAGTCCTATTTTTTTGAGCTTTTTATGAATCGCTACCTCACCGCTGCCATGTATAAATTTGTGGCGTTGCCCGACTTTGCCGATATGAAAGCGCCACTGCTGGAATTGTGCGAAGCCAACCAGGTCAAAGGCACGCTGCTACTGGCCAGCGAAGGCGTCAACGGCACTATCGCCGGGCCAGAGGTGGGCGTGCGTGCGGTGCTGGCCCATCTGCGTGCTGACCCACGCCTGGCCACGCTGGGCCACAAGGAAGCCTGGGCCGAAGATCCACCGTTTTTGCGCATGAAAGTTCGCCTGAAAATGGAAATCGTTACGCTGGGTGTGCCCGGCGTTAGCCCTACGCTGATGGCGGGTGAATACGTGAAGCCGCAGGACTGGAACGCACTCATCAGCGACCCCGATGTGGTGCTGGTGGACATCCGTAACGACTACGAAGTGGGCATCGGCACCTTCAAAGGCGCCATCGACCCACGTATCAAGACCTTTGCCGATTTGCCCGCCTGGGTGGCGGCGCAGGAAGCACGGGGCGGGGCGCTGGATGCGACCGGTCAAGCCTTGACCGGTCAAGCGTCAAGCAAAAAACCCAAAGTCGCCATGTTTTGCACCGGCGGCATTCGTTGCGAAAAGTCCACAGCGCTAATGCGCATGCACGGCTATGACGAGGTTTATCATCTGGAAGGCGGCATTCTCAAGTACCTGGAGACAGTGCCACCCGAGCAGAGCCTGTGGCAGGGCGAATGTTTTGTGTTTGACGAACGCGTATCGGTCGGCCACGGCCTAGTACCCGGGCCGTATGAGCTGTGCCGCGCCTGCCGTTACCCGGTGGGAGATGCCGAGCGCGCCTCGCCCAAGTACATCCAAGGTGTGAGCTGCCCGCATTGCCATGACCTGACCACGCCGGAACAAAAGCAGGGCCATGCCGAGCGGCAGCGGCAGGTGGAGCTTGCCGAGAAGCGAGGCGAGGCGCATGTGGGGGCAAAAATGCCTGCCCATGATTGCGCGGGGCCGTAGCGATTCATAGCACCCTGTAGGACATCGACTACCGCCCCAAGCGGTGGACGCTGGTGGCAGCGGGGCAGGGCCAAGTTCATACTTGGGGCATCGTCAAGGATTTTCATGTCTTGTTCATTCCCGGCACTTTGTGCGCCCCACTACCCCTTATCGAACGCACCATGGTTCGCCTGAAATTTTCTATACAGCTTAACTACGAGATCACCGAGCCGGGGTGCGATTTCATCTTCAGCGTGCATGCGGCGCAAACGCGCTATCAGACGGTGGTGAACGAGTCGCTGCAAATCAGCCAGCCGCAACTGCAGCCCAACCTGTACACCGACCCGGTCACTCATACCCGTTACCTGCGGCTCAAGGCGTCAGGCGGGCCGTTGAGCTTGCGTTATGACGCCACGGTGGACTTGAATCATTTCATGGCTCACCCCATAGAGATTGGCGAGGTGTCCGTCGCGAACTTGCCGGGGCAGGTGTTACCGTATATCTACCCCAGCCGTTACTGCGAGTCGGACCGCTTGCACCGCCTGGCGGTTAAAGAGTTTGGGCATCTGTGGCAAGGCTATAGCCGGGTGCAAGCCATTCGCGACTGGGTGATGAACCGGGTGACGTTTCGCTCCAACTCGTCCACCGGCAACACCACAGCGGTCGACACGCTGATCGAGGAAAACGGTGTGTGCCGCGACTTTGCTCATCTGATGATTGCGCTATGCCGCGCGGTGAATATCCCCGCCCGGTTTGCAACCGGCATTGACTACGGCGCATCACCCACATTGGGCCCCACTGATTTTCACGCCTACGTAGAGGTGTTTTTGGGCAACCGCTGGTTCATTTTTGACCCGTCGGGCGTGGCGATTCCGATGGGGTTTGTGCGCTTTGGCACCGGCCGCGATGCCGCCGATGCCGCTTTTGCCACCATCTTTGGAGGGGTCACCGGCTCGGCGCCGGTGATGAGCATTGAGGCCATCCCTAACGCATATGGCATTTTGGTGGTGCCGCAGCATGTGCCGGATGCGTTGTCAACTGACGGTTAGATAAACTGGGTGGATGCCAAATCGCCTGCCTTTCACCCTAAGCCAATCCGTTAGCCATCTCTTGGAGTGGCTCGGGAATCAAACCGACCCACGGCAGCGCATCATCATCGCTATGGCGGGCTTGCCCGGCTCTGGTAAGAGCACGGTCGCCACCCAATTGGCCGATGCGGTCAACGTGCAAACCAGCCCCGGCACCATGGTCGCCCTGGGTATGGATGGCTTTCACCTGACCAAGGCGCAACTGGCGCAGTTTGCAGATCCCGTTGCGGCACTGACCCGGCGTGGTTCGCCCTGGACGTTCGACCCGCAGGCCTTGGGCGAACACCTTCACGCCTTGCGAGGCGGCCTAGGCGTGTCATGGCCTGGGTTTGAACATGGCGTGGGCGACCCGGTGCCGGATGCGGTACATATTGCGCCGTCAACCCGGCTGGTGCTCATTGAAGGCCTGTATCTGCTACACACGGGCCACGGTTGGAACTTGGCCGATCAGTTTGATGAACGCTGGTTTCTGGACGTGCCCACGGACGTAGCCATGGACCGTTTAATCGCCCGCCACATGTCGGCCAACGGCCACAGCCGCGAAGTGGCCGAGGCGCGGCTGGCGGTTAACGACCGGTTGAACGCGGAGATTGTCTGGCCCACCCGGGCATCGGCGCAGTGGTTGGTGGCCAACCCGGATCAGACCGGCGCTTGGGATTCACTCACTACATGCTGTCCGGCAATCCAACCCGTGCAAACGGGCTAAACGAAACAGGCTACATCGACTGAATCAGCATCTCGCGGTATTCGTCCGGTGTGGCGATGCGCGGGTTGGTTTTGTGGCAATGGTCAGCCATCGCACCGGTGATGACTTTGTCAAACTGGTCCGGCGACACGCCCATGGCGGCCAGACCCGTAGGCAGGCCCAGGCGGGCGTTCATGGCCTTAATGGCCTCTGCAATATCGCTGCCGCTACTGCTACCGCTACTCAGGCCCATGGCGTGTGCCATGCGATCCAGACGCTTTTCCTTTTGGATGGATTCGGCGGCTGCGTTGAAGCGAACGACCGCCGGTAAAAACATGGCATTGAGCGTGCCATGGTGCAGGCGCGGATCCACGCCACCCAGACTGTGGCTGAGCGAATGCACGCAGCCTAGGCCTTTCTGGAACGCCATGGCCCCTTGCATGGATGCGCTCATCATGTTCAGGCGCGCTTCACGGTCAGCGCCATTGCGCGTGGCTTGCTCAATATGGGCCCAGCCGCGCGCCAAACCATCCAGACCAATGCCGTCGGCTGGGGGGTTGAAGGCAGGCGCCATGAAGGTTTCCATGCAATGCGCAATCGCATCCATGCCGGTGGCGGCCGTCAGCATGGGTGGGAGGCCCAGCGTGAGTTCGGGGTCACAAATGGCGGTTTTTGGCACCAGATACCACGAGTGAAAACCCAGTTTGCGGTGATCGTCCACGATGATGATGGCCCCACGCGCGACCTCGCTACCTGTGCCGCTGGTGGTGGGTACGGCGATCAGCGGGGCGACGCGGTCGGTAATACGGGGCGATCCACCTTCGATGGTGGCGTAGTGGGTGAGGGGGCCGTCGTGGGTGGCGGCAATCGCCACGCCCTTGGCGCAGTCGATGGCCGAGCCACCACCCACAGCAACCAGGCCGTCACAGTGGCCTGCGTGGTAAGCGGCAACGGCCGCGCGCACTGCCGCTTCAGTGGGGTTCGAGGGGGTTTGATCAAACACGGTCACCGCCACGCCCGGCAAGGCGTTCAGCGCTTTTTGCAGAATGCCCGCTGCCTTGACACCCG
>JANOLC010000197.1:0-1604 GCA_031419575.1 Burkholderiales bacterium
CGATGGTGGCGTAGTGGGTGAGTGGGCCGTCGTGGGTGGCGGCAATGGCCACACCTTTGGCGCAATCAATGGCTGAGCCACCGCCTACCGCTATCAGGCCGTCACACTGGCCTGCATGGTAAGCGGCAACGCCCGCGCGCACTGCCGCTTCAGTGGGGTTCGAGGGAGTTTGATCAAACACGGTCACCGCCACGCCCGGCAAGGCGTTCAGCGCTTTTTGCAGAATGCCCGCTGCCTTGACACCCGCGTCCGTCACGATCAGGGGCCGGGTAATGCCCACCCGTTCGCACTCGCTCTTGAGCAAATTAATAGCGCCGAACTCGAACTGAATTTGGGTGACATAGTAGATGAGGGACATGGTGGTGATGGTTAGGTGATAGTTAGGTGGTTAGCGTGAGGTATCAACCTGAAATTTGACGGAGGCGAAGATTTTGTCAGCCGTGGCGCGGGCCGTTTTAGCATCGCCGCACAGCAGCAGCGTGAGTTTGATCGGCCCAATCACCGACTTGCGAATGAAGGGCACATGCACCCCTTCACAAGCCTGTTTTTTACCGCTGACAGCAACCTGGTTAAAGCTGACAAATCGCGCCGCCAAGCCATCCATCAAGCCTGCGCGTTCCTTGAATGCGATGGCACCATCGACCAATTTCAACGGGTCAGAATAAGCCCCGTAGTCATAGCTGAGTTGGTGCGATGCGTCTTGCAATGTGCCCGCTTGCGAGTCGATGCCGCGTGCTTTTAGCACCATGGAGGCAGGCACGCTCAGTGTGAACTCGCCCAATTTCAGAGGTTGCCAATGGATGGGAGCGGAGGCGGTGGCAGCGCAGGCGGTCACCCCATTGACGCTAATCAGTGCTAGCGCGGCTGAAAAAGCGCGCAGCCGCATGGCTTAAGCAGCCAGCAGTGTCTTGCGGCGACGAACCCAACCCGCCATGCCGAAGAGGCCCGCCACCATCATCGCCCAGGTTTCTGGCTCGGGGACCGAGGCAGCGATGAGAATGGGGGTGATGGTGATGTAGCGCTGGCCAGCGGTGGACATTTGAATCAACGATTTGCCGGGATGTTCGCGGGTGCCATCGCCCAGAAATACAAGCGCTTGGGCAGTAGTCAATGTGGTGTTGCCTGAGAGAATCGGATTCATTAGATTGGTGTTGACGCCAGTCAAGTGATCCAACCCCAAATTGTGTGCCAATTCATGGGCCGCCAAAGCCCCGCCATTGGCACTGGCTGCCCAGTCAGAATTCAGCATCAGCATGTTGCCAGGGGTATTTGCGCAACCAATCGTATGGGTCGCTGGGCCACCGCACCAGGTCATCGCGTCGACAAAGAACATGTTGATGACCGGGTAGGCGCTATTGCCGCCAAACAAGGCGAGTTCACTCCATTCTGTAGAACTGTCAATCGACAACAAAGCGGTGTCGTAGATTGTTTGGCTGGCGGTGAATTGAATATCAATAGAACTTGAACCAAAACTGATTTGAGAAAAAATTGAGTCCAGCGCCGCTTCATTGGTGGTAATTACTGCTGCCGATACCCCGCCTGCTGCACAAACTAGCAGGCTGGCCACGGCCCCACGAAACAGGTGACACAAAGCACGGGGCACG
>JANOLC010000198.1:0-8556 GCA_031419575.1 Burkholderiales bacterium
AAGGTAGGCCCTGATGTGGCTGTAGGGTGCGAGGTCGAGCGGAAAGAAAATACGCATGGTCGTGAGTGAAAAAACGATCATGATGTCCGCCGCCGTCAATTCAGAGCCGGCGAGATACGCCGCGCTGCCCAGCCGTGCATCAACCAGACCCAGCGCGTGGTCGAGACGGAATCGGGTCATCGCAATCGTCGGCTCGTCTGGTGCCAGCTTAATCCGACCTAAGGTCATGTTGCGCCCCATGTGCGCCTGCAGATTGGCGTTGGCAAAGTGAAACCAGTACAGGTAGCTTGCAAAGTCAGGGTGCGCAGGCCCCAAGGCCAGATGCCCGTCGCCATAAATCGCGATGATGTATTCAATGATGGCGCCTGATTCGGCCAGAACCAGATCTCCATCGGTGATGACAGGCGCAGCGGCGAGCGGATGAAGCGCCTTCAGCTCGGGTGGCGACAGGTTGGTGATCGGGTCGCGTTGGTAGTGCTTGAGCTCATACGGCACGCCCAGCTCTTCGCAAAGCCAGATGATTCGCTCGGACTGTGATTTTCCGAGATGGTGGATAGTCAGCATGGTGAAGTTTGCTCGCGAAGTGATTGACCTTTAAGTTTCGCAGGTTTGATGCGCTGCTGTGCCCGGCGGTCGTCAATGGCCAGGCTGCGAGTAAGCTGCGGCGCCGGTACGAAGTGGCATGTATACATTCGGTGGAACGACAGCGGGCGGGGCCTGTCCACAGGCATTATTAATTTGGTCTTTTGAAATTAAACCGTTCACCCTGAGCCTGGCCGAGGGTTTGCACTGGATTCGTCAGGCCTAGCCCGAATGGAAATCAAGACTTCTTCGGGCCGAAGCAATAAGCTGTTTTGCACGGCTGCCCAATTCAGCCGCCAGCCATCGCCGCTCGAATCGCCTCCACCCGTGCGCGATTCACGCCCAAGTCACCACGCCCGATGCGGCTGGCTGAGCGCACATGGATCACGCCGGCTGATTTATCAAGTGCCAACTCTAGGTCGTCGGTAAACTTCAGCCATCGCGTCTGGCACTGCGCATACACATACCCCGGATTTTCTTCCTTCATCGTGGTGCCGGGCATGGTTTTCACAATCGCCACTGCGCGCGCAAACGCCGCCGTGCCGTTTCCAACGTAAGCCAGTGGCGCGATGTCGGCATAGGCGCGAAACGGGTGATTTGCATGCAGCGAAGCCTGGCTGCTTACACTGTTGGGGTTGTTGGCGGGCGGCTTGAGCTGGCCGTTTTTTAAGCCCAGATCAGTTGGCGCCGCGCCGCTCAGCATGCCCGCCTGCCCCGCCACTAGCAGTGCCAACGCCATGCCGGCCATAACGACAACAAGAATTTTCAGCAGGGACATCATCACACCTTATTGGGTTTAGCTGCAGTGTGTTGCACTTCGCGTTTGAGGGAGCCGGGGACTGCGGACACTACTGAGTCGTCAACGTCGCCGCAGGCTATTTTTTAAAACCCGGCAACTCCAGCGTCAAACTGACCGGCCCTTGCAAGTCAGCGGCCAGCAGGGCCCTGCGGGGCTCTACGGCTTGCAGCAGCAGCGCCTCATCAACTTGTGCGCCCACTCTGTAGAGACGTGCCGGCTTGCCATCGACCGAGATCAACGCCGAGCCACCGTTTTTGCCATTGGCCACCACGCCCACCAGCGCCATGCGGCTGGCCGCGTTGATGACGGTGGGGCTGGCCGCTGCTGGGGCCAGATTACCTCCCCCCAAGGCACGGGTCAGCGCCATCGGGTCGGCCGGGGCGGCCTCATTCATGGCTACGGTGGCTTGGGGGGATGGAGCGCTGCTGGGCCATTTCAAACCCCAGTACACCGCACTGCCCGCGGCCAACGCGGCCAGTACCAAGGCTGACAGTCGGGGCCACCAAATGCTGTGTGTGCTGGAGTACATCCGGGCATTATCATGGAAGCGAATTGAAAACAGACAAGGGGTTGATCCACATGACACATCGTTTGACTCACCGCGCACCGGCATGGCGCAAACAGGTTCAGCGGGGCTTCACCCTGATTGAATTGATGGTGGTGCTGGTCATCATCGGCGTGCTGGCCGCGCTGATCGTGCCCAACGTGCTGGACCGTGCTGACGATGCCCGTGCCACCGCCGCTAAAACTGACGTCACCAACCTGATGCAGGCCTTGAAGCTGTACAAGCTGGACAACCAGCGCTTTCCCACCGCTGAGCAAGGCCTGCAAGCGCTGGTCGCCAAGCCTGGCACCGCCCCGGCACCGGGCAACTGGAAGCCCTATTTGGACAAGCTGCCCAACGACCCCTGGGGCCGTGCCTATTTGTACGTGAACCCCGGCATCAAGGGCGAGGTAGATGTGCTCTCGTTTGGCGCTGACGGGCAGGCAGGCGGCGAGGGCAAGAATGCAGACATCGGTAGTTGGCAATAACAAAGGCTTCACCCTGCTGGAGCTGCTGCTGGTCGTGGCGATCATCGCGGTGGCGTCAGCGGGGGTAAGTTTTGCACTGCGCGATTCGGGGCAGACCGTGCTGGAGCGGGAAGCCCAGCGCTTGGCGGCGTTGCTGGAATCGGGCCGGGCGCGTTCTCTGGCCAGTGGCGCACCGGTGCGCTGGCGGGTCACGCCCACGGGCTTTGTGTTTGAAGGCTTGGCGGCTGGCTCGTTGCCGGATGCGTGGCTGTCGCAAGACGTAACGGTCGCGGGGCCTGCCGCCTTGTTGTTGGGCCCCGAGCCCATCATCGGCCCGCAAGCGGTGCGACTGGTGCTGAGCAAGCAGCGGGATCAATCGCTAACGGTGATGACCGACGGCGTGCGGCCGTTTTCGGTGGTGCCATGATTTGTTGCGAGGTGCCATGCCGCAAATCAAACCGGGGCTTTACCCTGGTCGAGGTGCTGGTCGCTTTAGGCATCGTCGCGATGGCGCTGTCCGCCGGAACTCAAGCCACGCTGGCGCTCACCCGCAATGCGCAGCGGCAATCCGACGGTTTGTTGGCTCATTTGTGCGCTGAAAACGAGCTCATCAAAATGCGCTTGTCCAAGCAAATGCCCGGCGTGGGCGACACCCAAGTCGCTTGTGAGCAGGCCGGGCGTAGTCTGGTGGTGGGGTTGACGGTGCGGCCCACGCCCAACCCCAATTTTCGCCGGGTGGATGCACAGGTGCTGGATGGCGATGTGCCCATCCTCAAGCTGTCCACCGTGGTGGGGCAATACTGATGCCTGTGATGCGCCCGCTACAGGTTCATAGCCGACCCCAGGCGGGCTTCACGCTGATTGAGTTGCTGGTCGCCATCAGCATCATGGCGCTGATGGCGCTGCTCAGTTGGCGCGGGCTGGACGGCATGACCCGCACGCAGTCGCAATTGCAGTCGCGTGCCGATGAGTTGCTGACTCTGCAAGCCGGCCTGAACCAATGGGGCACCGACCTGGACGCGCTGATTCAACTGCCGCAAACACAGGCGTTGGACTGGGATGGCCGCGCGCTGCGGTTGACCCGCCGCAGTGCTGTGGTGCCCACCAATTCCGACACTGCCTTATCGGATGAGGCCGTGCAGGTGGTGGCTTGGGCGCGGCGCGACATCGACGGCGTGGGCCAATGGCTGCGCTGGCAGTCCCCCGCGTTGCGCACCCGGGGCGAGGTGCAAGCTGCGTGGTTGATGGCCGCGCAGTGGGCGCAAAACCCGGGCGACGAGTTGAAAAAACGCGAGGTGCGCATTGGCCCGCTGGCGCGGTGGACGGTATTTTTCTACCGAGGCGATGCCTGGACCAACCCCTTGTCCAGCGATGGGGCCATTGTGAGCACCCCCGACGGCGTCCGCCTGGTGTTGACCTTGCCCCCCGGCCAGGCCTTAAGCGGTGTGCTGACGCGCGACTGGATCAAGCCCACGGTGGGCGGGGGTAAATCTTGACACGCAGCCCTCACTTTCCCCCTCAGCGCGGCGCGGCCATCCTGACTGCCATGCTTACCGTCACGTTGGTGGCCAGCTTGGCTGCCGCTGCGCTGTGGCAGCAGTGGCGCGCGTTGGAGCTTGAAACAGCACAGCGCGCCCGCGTGCAGTCGGCCTGGATGCTGGTGGGCGCGCTGGACTGGGCGCGGCTGATTCTGCGAGAAGACGCGCGCTCTGGCGGGGCTGATCACTTGGGTGAGCCCTGGGCCGTGCCGTTGGAAGAAGCGCGTCTGGCTACATTTTTCGCCGCCGAGAGCAGCGCCGCCACTTCAGACGATGACCTGCAACAGTCGTTCATCTCCGGGCGCATTCTGGACCTGCAAGCGCGCTTGAACGTGATGAATCTGGTTGAAAACGGCAAGGCCTCGCTGCCTGCTGTGCGCCAGTTTGCCAAGCTGTTTGACATGTTGGGCCTGCCCGAGCGGGAGCTGGCCGCCTTGACCGAGAACCTGCGTTTTGCCCTGGACACCAGCGCCGACAACCGCTCCGGCGCGCAGGCCCCGTTGGTGCCGCAACGGGTTGAGCAGCTGGTGTGGCTGGGGCTGTCCGCCCGCTCGGTGGCGCAATTGGCCCCGTTTCTCACGGTGCTACCGTTGCGCACCACGGTCAACCTCAACACAGCGTCGGCCCAGGTCATTTACGCCAGCATTGCGCAGCTGGACATGGCGGGCGCACGGCGGCTGGTCACGGTGCGCAGCCTGGTGCACTTTCAGACGCTGGCGGATGCGGCCAAGTTGCTGGGCGATTTGTCGCCGCAAATTGGGGAGGGGCAACACGGCGTGGCTTCGCGTTTTTTCGAGGTGCGCGGGCGCTTGCGGCTGGGGCCCTCCACTGTGTTGGAGCGCTCACTGGTGCAGCGCGACGGGCTGGATGTGAGGACGCTGTGGCGCGAGCGCATTGTGGGTAATTCAGCAGGTGGCGCACAGGCAAGCAAGGGTATCGCAGCGGACTTGGCGACCAGCCCTGACTCCCTACAATGACCGCCAACATGCCATTTTCAACGTCTCTCACCGTGATCTTTTCGTGATGTCCCCGCTATGACCACCTTGATCGTTGCGCTCGCTTTTACCCCGGGCAAAGATGCGCCTTGGGATTACGTGCTGTCGCCCGACGGGCGCGTGCTGGGTACGCAATCGCAGGCGACACCCGCGCTGTTGCCACCGGTGGTGAATGGCGAACTGGTGGCGCTGGTGCCAGCGCAGGCGCTGTCGTGGCACAGGGTTCGCTTGCCCAAGGGCACGCTTGCCAAGGGATTTTTGTCTGACGGGGGCTCACCCCGTTTGCGTGCCGTGCTGGAAGGTTTGCTGGAAGAGCATGTGCTGGACGAACCCGCGCAACTGCACTTTGCGCTGGCCCCGGATGCGCGTGACGATGCCCCCGCCTGGGTGGCGGTGTGCGACCGCGCTGCGCTCAAAGCATCGCTGCAAGTGCTGGAGTCCCATGGCCGCGCCGCCTCAAAGGTGGTGCCTGAGTGGGCGCCCGGCGTGTTGCAGGCAGACGGTGAAGCCAGCGACAACACCTTGTACGTGATGGGCACGCCCGGCGAGGCGCAGATTTTATTTCAGCGCGATGGGGCAGTCACGCTGCTGCCCTTGTCCACGAACTCGGCTGCGGCACTCGCGTTGGCAGCCTGGCCAGCGGACGCACCGGTGATGGCCGAGCCCGCCGTTGCCGCGTTGGCTGAGAGCCTGTTCAACCGCCGTGTAGGCGTGCAGCAAAGTGGCCAGCGCTGGTTGCAGGCCGCGCAGTCGGGCTGGGACTTGGCGCAATTTGATTTGGTGAACTCAGGGCGCAGCCGCAACTTGAAGCGGATGACTGCGCTGGGTAACCAACTGCTGCGCGCCCCCCGCTGGAAGGCCGCGCGCTGGGCAGCGGTGGCCGTGGTGGTGACCAATTTGATCGGCCTGAACGCCTGGGCCTGGAAGCAGCAGACGGCGCTGGATGCCAAACGCCAGGCTGTGCGCGAGGTGCTGACCAGCACCTTCCCCGGCGTGCGTGTGGTGGTGGACGCGCCGGTGCAAATGGGGCGCGAGCTGAGCCTGTTGCGCCAAGCTGCTGGCGCCACGTCCAACAGCGATTTTGAATCGCTTATGTCGTCATTTTCGGCATCATTTGTGGCTGTAGTCCCCGTCAAAAGGACACCGACAGCTATTGAATTTGTAGCACCTGAATTGAAGCTTAAAGGCCTGGGCCTGACCAGCGAGCAAGTGACGCAAGGCGCAGAGCTGCTAAAAAGCCGTGGCATCAGCCTGCGCAGCGATGGCGATGCGGTGGTGATTCGGGCGGAGGGTGCACCATGAGCGCCCGGAGTACCCTCGCCCAATGGCAAGGCCGCTGGGATGCGTTGGCCCCCCGTGAGCGTCGCTTGCTCAGCGGTGCGGCTGCGCTGGTGGCCGTGGCCCTGGTCTGGTGGGTGACGTTGTCGCCCGCGCTAACCCGCCTGAAAGCCGCTGCTGTGCAAGGCCCCCAGCTGGAGGCCCAGTTACAGCAGATGCAAAGCCTGAAAGCCCAGGCGCTGGCTCTGCAATCGCAACCCAAGCTCTCAGGCACCGATGCGCAAGCCGCGCTGGAATCGCTGGTCAAGCAACGTTTGGCAGGCACGGGCCAATTGGTGGTGGCGGGTGACCGCGCCACGCTCACGCTCAAAGGCGCGGGGGCCGACGCGCTGGCGCAATGGCTGGCGCAAGCCCGCGTCAACGCACGGGCGGTGCCGTTTGAGGTGCGGCTGGTCAAGTCGGCCGTCCCCTCAAGTTGGGATGGCACCGTGGTCTTGAGCCTGCCTGCGCGCTGAGACTGATAGTTGATGGCGACCGCTATGCTTTCTCGTCCTTTTAAGCCCTCTCCCTCTCGTTCGTCTCCCGCGTCTGGCACACCCTGGGGTTGGGCAGCAAGCGGCGCGGTGCTGGGCTTGTTGGTGGCGCTGGTGGTCTTTGCGCCGGCCCGTTGGTTGGCTGCAGGAGTCAGCCAGGCCAGCGGCGGGCAAGTCTCGCTGGCCGATCCGCTGGGCACGGTGTGGGCGGGGTCTGCCCGGCTGGTGCTGTCGGGCGGGGTGGACAGCCAGGGCCGGGTCGCTCTGCCGGGCCGGGTGGGCTGGCGACTGATGCCGTCGTTCGGGCGTTTGCAAGCCGACCTGACTGCACCTTGCTGCATGACGCAGGGGCTGCAACTGAATGCCGTGCCGGCTTGGGGCAGCGCCGTGTTGAACCTCAAAATCAACGTACAAGACCATCAGTCGCGCTGGCCCGCCAGCCTGCTCACCGGCCTGGGCACGCCCTGGAACACCGTGCAGGCGCAGGGTTTGTTGGCCCTGTCCACCCAGGGGCTGTCTTTAGAATGGACCGAGGGGCGGCTGGGTATGACGGGGCGCGTTCAGATCGACGCGCAAGACATGGCGTCGCGCCTGTCCACTCTCAAACCCATGGGCAGCTACCGGCTGCAATTGACAGGAGGCCGCGTGGTCGCGCTGCAACTTGAAACCCTGCAAGGCAGTCTGCAACTCTCGGGCAATGGCCAGTGGGTGGGCGGGCGGCTGCGCTTTGACGGCGTCGCCACCAGCGCCCCGGACCGGCAAGATGCCTTGTCGAATTTATTGAACATCATTGGGCGGCGCGACGGTGCGCGGTCCCTCATTAAAGTGGGTTAATCCGCATGACTATCGCCCCTAGCCCATCATCAAGCCCAATCCGCAAGGCCCCAAGCCATTTGATAAATGCTATTTATTTGGTAGCAAAGTATTCAATATTTACGGGGACTGCAGGCCTATTTATCTCTCAATCTCTGGCCCAGACCTCTGTTTTGACCCCTGGCGGAGCCCCTGTCACAGCCCCCTCAGCCGTCACCGCCAAGCGCGGCGAGCCCATCACGCTGAACTTTGTCAACGCCGAGATCGAGGCCGTAGCCCGCACCATGGCCACCATCACCGGGCGCAATGTGGTGGTGGACCCACGCGTCAAGGGCCTGATGACCTTGGCGACCGAGAAGCCGGTGGCACCCGCCGTGGCCTACAACCAGTTTTTGGCCACACTGCGTATGCAGGGTTTCACCGTGGTGGAGTCCGCCGGGCTGGACAAGGTGGTGCCCGAGGCCGATGCCAAGTTGCAAGGTGGCTCGGTCACTGTGGGTGAACCCTCTGGTGGGGTCATGGGCAACCAGATCGTCACGCAAATCTTCAAGCTCAACTACGAGTCGGCCAACAACCTGGTGCCGGTGCTGCGCCCGCTGATCAGCCCCAACAACACCATCAATGTGAACCCCGGCAACAACTCGCTGGTCATCACCGATTACGCCGACAACCTCAAGCGCCTGGCCCGCATCATTGCCACGATGGATGTGTCCAACGCCACGGACGTGGAGATCATCCCGCTCAAGCACGCCATTGCCTCTGACCTGGCACCGCTGGTGTTGCGCTTGATTGAGCCATCCATCAGCGGCGCAGTGGCGGGCCAAGCCGCTGACGCCTCATTCAAGACCACGCTGATTGCCGAGCCCCGCGCCAACGCCCTCATCTTGCGCGCGGCCAACCCGGCCAGGGTGGCGCTGGTGAAGTCTTTGGTAGACAAGCTGGACCAGCCCACCAACACCGGGCCCAATGGCAACGGCGGCAATATTTATGTGGTGTATTTGAAAAAC
>JANOLC010000199.1:0-8307 GCA_031419575.1 Burkholderiales bacterium
CATCGCTTGTCCGGTCTCTGGATTGTTGAGCCCCGTCACCAGCCCGTTGTTGGCGGCCATCTCAGAATTAAAGCGTGCGGGCTCCGGCAGGGCTCCGGTCCACTCGAAGGCCTGCGTGCCGGGTTCTTGCTTGTACCAGCCGGGGTCTTTGTAGTCCCCCGGCCTCTGGTCTTTGCGTACCTTGACCGTGCTGAACATACCGCCCATTTCCACCGGGCCATAAGGGCCGGTACCGGTCATCATGGGCAGAGTCTGTTCGGGGATTGGCATCTCCATCTCGCCCATGTCGGCCATGCCGCGTTCACCCATCATCATGTAGTCGGGCACCAGTTTTTGGATTTTTTTCACCAGACCGCGATGGTCCACACCAATCATGTTGGGCACGGTATGACCCATGGGGTTCATGGTGTGGTGGCTTTTGTGGCAATGAAAGGCCCAGTCGCCTTCTTCATCGGCCACAAACTCCAGTTGCCGCATCTGGCCTACGGCGATGTCAGTGGTTACCTCGTACCAGCGGCTACTTTTGGGTGTGGGGCCACCGTCAGTACCTGTCACCAAAAACTCATGGCCGTGCAGGTGAATCGGGTGGTTGGTCATAGTCAGGTTGCCAATTCTGATGCGCACTTTGTCGTTCAGCCGCACGTTGAGCGAGTCAATGCCGGGGAAGGCGCGGCTGTTCCACGTCCACAAGTTTTGATCAAGCATGGTGTTGGGCTTGGGGGTGGTGCTGCCGGGGTCGATGTCGTAGGCGTTGAGCAGGAAACAGAAGTCGCGCTGCACCTCGTCGATCAGCGGGTGTTTTGTCTTGGGGTGAGTCACCCAGAAACCCATCATGCCCATGGCCATTTGCACCATCTCGTCGGCATGTGGGTGGTACATGAAGGTGCCAGGACGGCGCGCCACAAACTCGTACACAAAGGTTTTGCCTACGGGGATTTGCTTTTGGTTCAAACCACCCACGCCGTCCATGCCATTGGGCAGGCGCTGGCCGTGCCAATGGATGGTGGTGTGCTCGGGCAGCTTGTTGGTGACGAACAGGCGCACGCGGTCGCCTTCCACGACCTCGATGGTGGGGCCAGGGCTCTGGCCGTTGTAGCCCCACAGGGTGGCTCTCATGCCAGGCGCGATTTCACGAATCACCGGTTCGGCCACCAGATGGAACTCTTTCACGCCCAGGTTCATGCGCCAGGGCAGGGTCCAGCCGTTTAGAGTCACCACGGGGTTGTAAGGGCGGCCTGTCGGGGGGGGCAGTGGAGGGGCGGTGTTGGGTGTGGCCATCATCACGGGCTCAGGCAGGGCAGCCATGGCGACACGGCTTACGCTGGCTGCAGCCACAGCGGTGAAAGCGGCTTTGCCTAAGAAGTTACGTCGGTCAAGGGTATGTTGTTCCATTGGGAATCCTTTGTTTCGTTTGAAGCGTCAGTGAGCGGCAGCGGCTTCGCCTGCCCCGCCACCAGTGCTGGCCTTCATTCCTGCCAGGCCACCGGTCGACATGCCGGTCAGTGTGGTTTGCAAATCGGTCTCGGCTAGCCAGAAGTCGCGCTGGGCTTCTATGGCGCTGTTCACACTCATCACCTGCTGGCGGGTGTCGGCCAACAGGTCCCAAACGCTGGCCAGCATGCCGCTGTAACGCAGTACGATTTCGTCGTTGATGAACTTGCGCAACGGCACTATCTCATCGCGGTAGTGGCGGGCCAGGTCGTAGGCGGTGCGGTAGCCGTGGTAGGCCTCGCGGGCTTCAGACCGGGCTTTGATGGCCACATCGCGCACCCGTGCGGTCGATTGCAGGTACGTGGCTTGTGCGCGTGCGCTGCGGGCACCACCCCAGTCAAAAATGGGCAACGGGAATTCAAGCTCAGCGCCCCGTTTGGAACTTTGGTCACCCGTGGCATTGTCAAACTCGGTGCTGCTCTTGAGGCCCAGCGTCAGGCCATCAAAGTAGCCCAACACTTGCCGTGCGCCGAGCTGGTCGGCCACAAAACCAGATTCGGCTTTGGCAGAGCGCACATCAAGCCGCTCACGCAAGGCGCGAGCCTCTACATCGCTCATCTCGGTCACTGCCATTGGCAGGTCAGGCAACCGCTCTGCCAGTGTGAACTTGATCTGGTTGCCCCACAGACCCATCAGGCGAATCAGCTTTTCGCGTTCGCTGAAGTTGGTTTGTTCGGCACGGGCCAGTTGGCCAATGGCATCGGCAAGGAAAACCTGCTCACGCGCTTGTTGCAGGCGGCTCCAGTTGCCCACCCGCGCCATGCGCCGCGCCAACTCCGCACCGGCCTCAGCGGCGTCTTTCACATCGCGCATGTAGAGAGCGGTTTGCTGCGCGGCCACGGCGGTGATCCAGGCTTTGCGGGTGTCGGTGGCGAGTTTGATGATGTCTTGTGCGGCCATCAATTTGGCCATTTCGTGCTGCTGGCCCGCCCACTGGGCTTTCCATGGCAGGGTGAGCAGGCCGATGACGTCGAAGCGCAAAACACGTTCAATCTCCAGTTTGTCACCCGCAGTGACTTGTCCAATGGAGAAGTGCGGGTTGGGCAAGCGGCCCGCACGCACCCGGTCTGCATCGCTTATGCCCAGGGTGGCCATGGAGGCTTGCAGACCGGGGTTGTTGAGCAGGGCAATGTGCACAGCGGCCTCGGCCGTGAGGGGCGCTTTGAGCAGCTCGGCCACCGCAGAGGCGCTGGCCTTGGGGTCTTGCAACAGCGCCACGCTGACCCCCGCTGTTTTGCCCTGAGTGAGTTGCTGGAGGTCGGCCACATTTCCGTCAGGCGACAGCGATGCGCAGCCTGCTGTTGCCAGCAGTGCCAGCAGCACAGGCCATATTCGCCAGCTCGGGGGGAGTCGCCTGATGTGTTGGGGGTTTGAGTTCATGTTGCTGCCTTAGTGTTTGTGCATGTTGGGTGCTACAAATTTCGTAGCGTCTGGCACTTGAGGTGGTATCTGTGTCCGTGTAGGTAACTGTTTTTCTATTGGCAACTGATTTTTCGCTTGTGCGTCTTCCCATTTCAAAATATCGACGTGCCCACGCTTGAACTGGGCCACCTCGGCATTGGCGTTTGTCCAGTCAGCGGTTTGCATCTCCACGCCCTTGGGGGTATCTGCAAATACTGTCTGGTAGACAACCGACGGCACGGGTGCGGCTGGGTCGGTTACCTGGGCTTGCGCTAATGCACCGCGGGTGAACAGAGACAGTGCCAGCAAGGCACAGGTGGGCACCAAAGCCGGAAATGATGAAGTATGTGACGCAGCAGGATTGACAGTGCGTAGGGGTGTATTTTTCAAAAAAATCTCCTGAACCAACGGGCGAGTGAATCCGCAATGGCCTGCCATGGTCAAACGACTCCTGGCATATACGTGTGGCAGCCACGTAGGGCGATACGGGTGGCTATGGCCGTAGCCCGGTACCTTTCATCAGCCCATCGGGGCAAATTCAGGACGAACTAAGGCTGGGACAGGTCAGGAGATGGGTGGTTTCAGACCCAGTGCAGACAGTGCACTGGTGAAACGGGTGCCGCCAAAGGGCGCCACGGCGGATGAGATAAATGTTGGGGCAAGCCGGACGGTTGTCGGCGCCAAGGCCACGACATGACAAATCTGGCACACGCCGCAGGTACTGCAATGACCATCAGCCGTTGTGTCCGCCGCATTGACGACACTGATGGGGCTGGATGCCGTTGCAACATGGCCAGGGCATTCAGACCCGGGGTCGGCGGCTTGATTTTTATCAAATGTGCCTGTAGTCCCCCCTTCATAGGCGCTGTTAGCTATAAAACTAATAGCATTAATGTGCTGGGTCGCCATGTCTACCGCCATAAGATCACCCGCCCAGCTGCGCAGGGGCAGCAAGGCGATCATGAGGATGACAAATATGTGGCGCATGGTGGAGTGGAGAGTTTATCCCCGAAAAAGTTCCATTTGCAACCTACAGCCATCCGCCGATGGCTTGCAGGGCAGGGTTTGCCACCAGTGAGCGGGGTTGACCGCTTTCTTCAATGGAGGTCTCCTTGCTGGTGGTCAGCGGTTTCGGGTCGCGTTTGCCGAAAAAAGGGTGCATGTAAGGCCCCTTGAAATCCTTTAAAAAATGGTCTCATCGTGAGCCCAGGGCGAATTTACGTCTTGACCCCAGTGCAATATCTGCAATGAAAATTGCGATGAATCAGTGTCCCAGAATCTTCGAAAGGAAGTCTTTGCTGCGCTCGTTTTGCGGGTTGTTGAAGAAGTCGTGCGGGTTGTTCTGCTCGACGATCTGGCCCTGATCCATGAAGATCACACGGTCGGCGACGGCCTTGGCGAAACCCATTTCGTGTGTGACGCACAGCATGGTGATTCCCTGGCTGGCCATCTCCACCATCACGTCCAACACTTCCTTGATCATCTCGGGGTCCAGCGCCGAAGTGGGCTCGTCGAACAGCATGATTTTGGGCGTGAGGCAAAGCGCACGCGCAATGGCCACGCGCTGCTGCTGGCCACCCGAGAGCTGCAACGGGTACTTGCCGGCCTGCTCGGCAATGCGCACCCGCTTGAGCTGAATCATGGCTTTTTCTTCAGCATCCTTTTTTGGCATTTTGCCCACCCACATGGGGGACAGTGTCAAATTCTCCAGCACGGTGAGGTGCGGAAACAGGTTGAACTGCTGGAACACCATACCCACCTTTTTTCGGATGTCGTCAATGGCCTTGACGTCATCCGTCAGCTCCACGCCATCCACAAACAGGTGGCCTTCCTGGTGTTCCTCAAGGCGGTTGATGCAGCGAATCAGCGTGGATTTGCCGGATCCCGAGGGGCCGCAAATCACGATGCGCTCGCCTGGAGCCACGTTCAAATCAATGTCGCGCAGGACGTGAAAATTCTTGCCATACCACTTGTTGAGCTTTTGAAATTTGATGATGGGTTCAGCCATGATGATCCGATAAGCGTTGTTGTTTGACGATCGACAGTGAAGATGTGAAAGACCTCAAAGACTTGGCTAGCGCGCCTTGCCTTTGTTGACTTGCTTCTCAACCCAGATGCTGTAGCGCGACATGGAGAAGCAAAAAACAAAATAAATCATGGCAATGAACAGGTAGCCCTCAATCTTGAAAGGTCGCCAGTCGGAGTCGGAGTTCAGCGCCAGAGACAAGGCACCCGTCAACTCATACAAGCTGACAATGGTGACCAGCGAGGTGTCTTTGAAGGTCGAGATGAAGTTGTTCATGATGCTGGGCACCACCATCGCCAGCGCTTGCGGCAACACAATCTTGCCCTGCGTTTGCCAGTAGGACAGGCCCAGTGTGGCGGCCGCTTCAATCTGTCCTTTGGGAATGGCCTGCAAGCCACCCCGAATTACTTCGGCCATATACGCCGCAGCAAACAGGGTAATGCCTACCAGCACGCGAATCAGCACGTCGATGGCGAAGCCCTGCGGCATGAACAGCGGGAACATGAACGAGGCCATGAATAACACCGAGATCAGTGGCACACCGCGAATCAACTCCACGTAAATAGTGCAAAACGTGCGGATGGCGGGCAACTTGGAGCGCCTGCCCAGTGCTACGCACAGGGCAATAGGGAAGGCCATCACCATCGACAGTGATGCCAGCAACAGTGTGAGTGGCAGGCCGCCCCAGCGGTCGGTTTCAACTTTGCTCAGGCCCAGCACGTTGCCGTACATCAGGCTAAAAAAGGCGCTTAAAACAACCACCCAAATCACCGCCAGCCAAGCGTGCCAAAAAGCGCGTGCGCAACTGGCGACCAGCAGCGCCAGCATCAGCGACGCGGCAATCAGCGGGCGCCACTGTTCCTCAAACGGGTAGCGGCCAAACAAAATGATGCGGTATTTTTCAGCGACCACACCCCAGCATGCGCCTACGCCTTCTACCCGGCAGGCTTCAAAGTTAGGAGCCCAGGATGCCCGAAAAATGGCCCAGCTCAGAAACTGGGGCACGAGATAAAGTAGTGCGCCGCCAATCACCAAAGTGAGTAGGGCGGTGCCCACGTCTCTGAACAGGTTGATCCGCATCCACGCCACCAGGCCAGTGGTTTGCACCGGGGCCGGGCGGGCGGTAATGGGCTGAAAAGTTTGTGCGGTCATGGTTGTGTTCCTTGGGACGGCATGCGTTTCGACGCTCTTTTATATTCTTTAACGCTCTTGAATCGCCGAACGGTTGTTGTACCAATTCATCAGGAATGAGGTAGACAACGACGTGGTCAGGTACACCAGCATCACGATGGCAATGCACTCCACCGCGCGCCCGGTCTGATTAAGCGCGGTGTTGGCTATCGACACCACATCCGGGTAGCCGATGGCCACGGCGAGGGATGAGTTTTTGGTCAGGTTCAAAAACTGGTTGGTCATGGGCGGAATAATCACGCGCAGGGCTTGGGGCAATTGCACCAGCCGCATCGACTGACCGGGGTTGAGACCCAGCGCTGCCGCAGCCTCGCCTTGGCCGCGTGCCACGGACTGAATGCCTGAGCGCACCACCTCAGCCACAAAGGCGGCCGTGTAGACCGACAAGCCCAACAAGACGGACAAGAATTCTGGTGTCAGCGAGCCGCCGTTTTCAATGGCAAACTCACCTTTGACGGGCGCGTCCACTGTTGTGGGAGCACCCCCAGCCAGCCAGCCCACCAGGGCACCAGCAATGCAGATGGCCAAGGGTACCCAAAACATGCTCTTGAGTTTGCCTGTGGCTTCAAACTGTTTGAAGGCCAGCTTGCGGTAGACAAATGTCAGGGCTACCCCGGCGATTAAACCGAACAGCGCCCACAAATGCCCAACCGCCCAAACGGGAATGGGAAACGCCAGTCCGCCTTTGCTCAAAAACAGGGGGCCGAGCGCCCAGGCATCTTGTGTGGCAGGCAGGGCCTCGGTGAACAGCAAGTACCACATCAGCAGTTGCAGCAGCACAGGCACATTGCGGAAAAACTCGACGTAGGCGTAGCACACGCCACGCACCAAGGCGTTGCGTGAGAAGCGCCCCACACCCAGCAACGTGCCCAGCACAGTCGTCAAAATAATGCCCAAAATGGCAACTCGCAAGGTATTGGTCAAACCCACCACGAAGGCCTGCCAATACGGTTGGGCGGAGTCAAACGGAAACAGGCTCTCGCCAATGTCAAACCCCGCCGGGTCAGTCAAGAAATCAAACCCGCTTTGAATACCGCGGATCTTCATGTTGGCGAGCGTGTTGTGCGCCAAAAACCAAACGGCGACCGCAACCAATCCGATGGCGAGTATTTGGTAAATCAGCCCTCTGAAGGCCTGACTGCGCCAGGACCAGTTTTTCTTTTTGGGAGGTGCCTTGGGGGTCATGGGCCTGCGCTCTCTGAATGAGTTGGCGACGAAATTGTCAGCAACTTAAAAATAGAAGGTATAAAAATCCGAAAACAAAAAAGCCGCTACCAGCACCGTTACTTGTACCGGCAGCAGCTCATGCTTTGGAGGCTCGGTCAAAAGCCCACTACTGCGTTACTGGTTACTGATTAACGAACGGGGTACGCGTACATCAGGCCACCCTTGTTCCACAGGTTGTTCAAACCACGTGGCAGGTTCAAAGGTGATTTTGGTCCGACGTTGCGCTCAAAGCTTTCACCGTAGTTGCCCGTGGCCTTAATGACGCGAGCCATCCAGTCTTTGTCCAGACCCAGCAGCTTGCCGGTGTCTTCATTGCCGCCGCCCAGCAAACGCTGGACCACCGGGTCAGTGCTGGACTTCATCTGGTCCACATTGGCTTGGGTCACACCATATTCTTCGGCTTCCAGCATGCCGTACTGCACCCATTTCACAATGGCAAACCACTCGTCGTCACCGCGGCGAACCATAGGGCCAAGGGGCTCTTTGGAGATCAGCTCAGGCAGGATCACATGCTCCTTGGGGTCTTTGGCAACCTTGCTGCGGGTGGACGACAAGCCGGAGGCGTCTGTGGTGTAGGCAATGCAACGTCCAGTGAAGTAAGCGTTTTCAGCGGCTTCCAGCTTCTCAAACACCACAGGTTTAATGGCCAGGTTGTTGGCTTTGGAGTAGTCAGTCAGGTTCTTCTCGGTGGTGGTGCCAGACTGTACGCAAACCGTTTGACCTTTGAGCTGCTTGGCGCTCTTGATCTTGCTCTTGACCGTCACCATAAAGCCCTGGCCGTCGTAGTAGTTGGTCACCGTGGCGCTCAGACCCAAGGATGCATCACGGGTCAGGGTGAATGTGGTGTTGCGGGCCAACACGTCCACTTCACCAGATTGCAGGGCGGTAAAGCGCTGCTGGGCGTTCAGAGGCACGTATTTGACTTTTTCAGGGTCGCTCAGTGTGGCGGCAGCCAAGGCTCTGCACACGTC
>JANOLC010000200.1:0-4535 GCA_031419575.1 Burkholderiales bacterium
CGCCGCTGCCTGAGCCAAAGCAGCAGCAGCTCGATGACCAGGCGGTGCTGCGCGAGGCCATCAGCGATGAGTTTGACGTGAGCACCCTGCTCAGCACCGATGAGCATTTGAGCTTTCGCCGCCCTGGCATTGGCACCGACGTGACCCACAAGCTGCGCCGTGGCGACTGGAGCATTCAGCGCCAGTTGGATCTGCACGGCCTGCGCAGCGACGGCGCGCGTGAGTTGCTGAGCCAGTTCATCCGTGAGGCGCACAAGCACGGCATTCGCTGCGTGCGCGTGGTGCACGGCAAAGGCCTGGGCTCACCCGGCAAGGCGCCAGTTCTCAAGAACAAAGTGCACAGCTGGCTGGTGCAAAAGAAAGAAGTGCTGGCCTTTGTGCAGGCCAAGCCCGCCGATGGTGGCGCGGGGGCGCTGGTGGTGTTGCTGCAGCCGGGTTGACGAACTCTTTCCAACTCGCGACAATCATATACACCACCAACATACACCATATTAATTTCCCACCATGCAACGCGCTCAAATTTACCTGACTGAATCGCACTTAGGCCACATTGCCTCAGTGGCGCGCGCACGGGGCACGTCCCAAAGTGCGCTGATCCGGGAGGCGCTTGACGAGTATCTGGCGCGCCAAGCTCCGGTAGACAAGAGCGCCCTGCGCAGCCAGGCCTTCGCATCATGGTCCGACAACACCGAAGCTCCCACACTGGCGGAATTGCGTAGCGAGGATCGTCACGAAGAGCGCGACTTTTGATGCCCACAACAGTGGCAATCGTCATCACCTCGACCGATCAGCCGTGCCTGCTGGACACCGACGTTCTCATTGACTATTTGCGCGGCCACGCCAGCGCGCGTGACCTATTTGCCCAGCTACCGGACGATTGCGCCATCAGCACCGTCTCTGTGGCGGAGCTTCATGCAGGCGTTCGGGATGGGCCGGAGCGCAAGGCTCTGAGTACGCTGTTGTCCACGTTTGAACTCATCGAATTGAGCGCCGCCATCGCCATCCAAGGCGGGCTGCTGCGACGCGATTGGGGCAAAGCACACGGCATGGGCCTTAACGATGCCTTGATCGCCGCCACTGCGTTAACCTGCAAACGTGTGCTGCTCTCGCTCAATGCCAAACACTTCCCGATGCTGGGCGCTAGGCAGTTAGTGGTGCCCTACCTCAAGCACTGACGGGGACGGTCAAAGCAGTGGCAAAGTTCACTGCTCTGGCTATCCACCCCCCACATTGCGCATCCAGTCCGCTGTCTGGAAAAACGAAGTTTTCAACCGTTCCCGCAGCACCTCATCCACCCCCGTCTCGCCCATCGCCTGGTCCATGCAGGCCAGCCACTGGTCGCGCTCCAGAATGCCGATTTTGAAGGGCATGTGGCGCGCACGCAGCATGGGGTGGCCGAAGCGGTCGGTGTAGTGCTGCGGGCCGCCCAGCCAGCCGCACAGAAACCAGAACAGCTTTTCGCGAGCACCGGTCAACTCATGGCCGTGAACGGTGCGCAGGGCGGCGTAGGCGGGCTCCAAATCCATCAGGTCATAGAAGCGGTCGGTCAACGCTTTGACGCGGGCCTCGCCACCTATCCACTCGAACGGAGTTGCAAATTCGGTCTTTTCTTCAATGTTCATGGTGAAAATGGCTCCAAGTCCCCGTCAATATTAAATAGTTTGCTATATAAATAGGAGTAATCCCCACGACTGATGTGTCGCCGGGGTTTCGGTTCCGTCTGAATTATTGGGCAGCGCGGCGCAGCGTTTCGACCACCGGGCGGCGCAACACCTCACGCAGACCCCACCAGCCGGCTGCCAGCGCCAGCACTGCTCCTGCCAGAGCTCCAAACAACGGCACCCAGAGCGAGACAGTCCATTCAAACTCGAACACATACTTGGCCAGCGCCCAACCCACCACGGCGGCCACGATGGAGGCCAAAAACCCTGCCAGCAGGCCCACGCCCGCTAGCTCGGCGCGCTGCACTTGGCGCAGCAGCGAGGCTTTGGCCCCGACGGCCCGCATGATGGCGAACTCGCGGGCGCGCTCCTCGCGGGTGGCCGTCACCGCCGCAAACAGCACCACCAGGCCGGCCGCCAGCGTGAAGCCAAACAGAAACTCCACCGCGCCAATCACCTGGTCCAGCACGCGTTGAATTTGCCCCAGCGTGAGCGACAAATCGACCGTGGTGATGTTGGGAAAGTTGCGCACCAGCGCGTTGTCAAAGCCTTTGGTGGCGGGGGCCTTGAACGCGCTCATATAGGTGGTGGGCACATCGGCCAAAGATTTCACCGGATAAATCACATAAAAGTTGGCCCTCATCGAGCCCCAATCGACTTTGCGCAACGACGTGATTTTGGACTCCACCTGCATGCCGCCAATGTCAAAGCGCAGCACGTCGCCCATCTTCCAACCCAGTGTGGTGGCGATGCCATCTTCCACGCTGATAGCACCCGCTTCGTTGTCCACCCAGCGCCCGGCAAGCACCTGGTTGTGTTCGGGTTGGGTGGCGCTGGCAGACAGGTTGAATTCGCGGTCCACCAGGCGCTTGGCCCGGTCATCCACCCAATCGGCAGGCGTCACGGCCTTGCCATTGATGGCCACCAAGCGGCCCCTGATCATGGGGAACCAGTCAAACTTGCTGACTCCGGCATCCCGCAGCGCTTTGACGAACGCGTCGCCCTGCTCAGGCATGACGTTGATGACAAACCGGTTGGGCGCATCTTTGGGCGTGGCCTTGCGCCAACTGTTGATCAAATCAGTGCGCAGCAACACCAGCAACACCAGCGCCAGGAGGCCCACGGCCAGTGCGCTGATCTGCACCACGGCGTAAGCGGGCCGGGCAGAGATCTGCCGCGTGGCCAACACCAGCCAGCGCGGTGCTGTGCTCTCATTCACGCTGACCCGCAGCAGCCGCACCGCCAGGTAGCCCAAACCGGCAAACACCAGCACAGCAGCGGCAAAACCACCCACGGCGATCAATCCCAGCTTCAGGTCACTGCTGGCCGCCAGCAGCAAGGTGGCAAAGCCCGCCACGCCAACCCCCAGCACCGCCAGGGACACGGGTTTGAGGTTGCCCACATCACGGCGAATCACCCGCAGCGGCGGCACCTGGGCCAACTGCAGCACGGGGGGCAGACCAAACGCAAACAGCAGCGTGAGCCCCATACCCACACCAAACAGAACCGGCCACATCGTGGGTGGCGGCAAGGCGGATTCGACCAAACCGGCCAGTAAAAGCACGAAACCGTAATGCACCGCAAAACCAATCGCCACGCCTAAAGCGCTAGCCATCAAGCCAATCAACGCAAACTCAAAGGTGTAACCCAGGGCAATGGTGCGCTGGCTCAGACCCAGCACCCGCAGCATGGCGCAATCGTCCAGGTGGCTGGCGGCAAACCCGCGTGCGCCCAAGGCAACAGCAACCGCACTTAGCAAAGCGGCCAGCAAGGCGACCAGGTTGAGGAATTTCTCGGCCCGGTCCATGGTCTGGCTCATTTCGGGGCGGCCCGCTTCCAGCGACTCGATGCGCAAGCCGCGCACCTCGGGCTTTTTGATTTCTTCTTTGGCCCACTTCACAAAGGCTTGAACCTGCGGGTCGGCCCCCGCGACGGCCATGCGGTAGGTCAGGCGGCTGGCCGGTTGAATCAAACCCGTGGCAGCCACATCAGCACGGTTGATCATCACGCGGGGAGCAAAGTTCATGAACCCCGCGCCACGGTCTGGCTCTACCACGATGAGGGTGCTGATGCGCAGGCTGGCATCGCCCAACAGCAGCGAATCGCCCATTTTCAGGTCCAGCGCGTCCAGCAGCGACGCATCAATCCAGGCGTCACCCGGCTTGGGGATGGTGGTGGTTTTGGCCTCTACACCACCCGGCGCAGTCGTCACTTTGAGGTTGCCGCGCAAGGGGTAACCCGCTTCCACCACTTTGAGCGCCACCAGCTTGGATGCCCCCCCCTGCGCGTCGGTCGCCCGCCCCATGGTGGGAAAGCCCAATGTGCCGGTGACCGTCAAGCCCAGCAGTCGCGCCTGATCCAGAAAGGCTTTGGGTGTTGGGTTGTCGCTGGACACCAGCGCGTCACCACCCAGCAACTGCTTGGCATCGCGCTGCAAGCCGCCCTTGAGCCGGTCCGCAAAGAAGCCAACAGCAGTCAGTGCAGCCACCGCCAACGTCACCGCCAAAATCAGCAATCGCAGGTCGCCAGACCGAAAATCACGCCACAGGGTGCGCCAGCCCAGGCGCCAGAAAGAAATATTCATGGCGCTACCTTAGCGCAAATACCTTGGGCACTTCGGCCGTACTGATTTCAATCCGGCTGATTTCTGGGCTCAGGCATGGCAATTGACTTCAATTTGCTCACCGCCAGCTCAGGCTGCAGCACCAAACGGTCAGTCCCTGTGTAGCAAAGAAAGTGCTTGTTGGTGGCCCGGCCAATGGCGCACAGTCCCAGGCGCTGCGCCACTTCAAAGCCCATTTGGGTGATGCCGCTGCGCGAAATGACGATGGGAACGCCCATTTGCGCGGACTTGATGACCATTTCACTGGTCAG
>JANOLC010000201.1:0-2240 GCA_031419575.1 Burkholderiales bacterium
CGCGGCGCATTGCCGCCAGCAGCGTGGCCAAGCGCATTGCCGAAGAACTGAAAACGCCGCTAGGCGATGTGGTGGGTTTCAAGGTGCGCTTTCAAGACCGCCTGGGCAAAGAGGCGTCCGTCAAGCTGATGACCGACGGCATCTTGCTGGCGGAGACGCAAACCGACCCGCTACTCAATGCCTATGACACCATCATCATTGACGAGGCGCATGAGCGCAGCCTGAACATTGACTTTTTGCTGGGCTACCTGCGCCAGATATTGCCGCGCCGCCCGGATTTGAAAATCATCGTCACTTCAGCCACGATTGATGCGCAGCGCTTTGCGGATCACTTCGCCAGCGCCAAAGGTCCGGCACCCGTGATCATGGTGTCAGGCCGCATGTTCCCGGTGGAGCAGCGCTATCGCCCGTTTGAAGAGTCGCGTGACTACGACCTGAACAACGCGATCGCCGATGGTGTAGACGAACTTTGGCGCGATGTGCACAACAGTGGCGATATATTGATCTTCCTGCCTGGCGAGCGTGAAATCCGCGAAGCGGCGGATCATTTGCGCAAGCACTTGAGCCACCAGCCGCTGTTTCGCAATGCCGAAGTGTTGCCGCTGTTTGCCCGTTTAAGCCCGGCAGAGCAAGACCGAATTTTTGATGGTCACACGGGTCGGCGTATTGTGCTGGCCACCAACGTGGCCGAAACGTCGCTCACGGTGCCGGGTACGCGATACGTCATTGATGCAGGCACGGCCCGCATGAAGCGCTACAGTTTCAGGAGCAAGGTCGAGCAGTTGCTGGTCGAGCCCATTAGCCAAAGCTCTGCCAACCAGCGTGCCGGTCGATGCGGCCGGGTGGCCAACGGCATCTGTATTCGGCTGTATGACGAGAAAGACTTTGAAGGCCGCCCGCGCTTTACCGACCCGGAAATTTTGCGCTCGTCGTTAGCCGGGGTGATTTTGCGGATGAAGTCGCTGCACCTGGGCGTGGTGGAAGACTTCCCGTTTCTGGAACGCCCGCAGCCGCGCGCGATTGCCGATGGCTACCAGCTTCTCAATGAATTGGGTGCTGTGGACGATGCCAACGACTTGACCCCCATGGGCCAGGAGCTGGCCAAGTTGCCGTTGGACCCGCGTGTGGCCCGCATGATTCTGGAAGCCAGAGCGCGCGGTGCCTTGGACGAAGTGCTGGTCATTGCCAGCGCCTTGAGTGTGCAGGACGTGCGCGACCGGCCCATGGACATGCAGACTCAGGCCGATCAGGCGCATGTGAAGTTTGATGATGAGAAGAGTGAGTTCTCGGGCTATTTGAAGTTGTGGAAGTGGCTGGAAACCAGCCGTGGCGGGCCGGGGGCTTCGACAGGCTCAGCCCGAACGGTGAGAAGGGCGAATGATGTCCCTCACCCCGTTCGCCCTGAGCTTGTCGAAGGGCATGTCACGCACAAGCTCAGTAACCGCCAGTACGAGCAACTGCTGCGCCAGAATTTCGTCAACATCCGCCGTGTGCGCGAATGGCGCGACATCTATTCGCAGTTGCACACCGTGGTGGCCGAGCACAAATGGCGGCTCAACACCACCCCGGCCAGCTACGAGCAATTGCACCAATCCATGCTGTCGGGCCTGCTGGGCAATATTGGCTACAAGATCGAGGCGGAAGGCCCCAACCCCAGCACTGCTGCGGGTTCCGGGTCGCAAAATTCTTCAGGTGGGCGTGGCGAGTACCTGGGCGCACGGGGTATCAAGTTTTACGCCCACCCCGGCGCGCACCTGGCCAAGAAGCCGGGGCGCTGGATTGTGGCGGCCGAGCTGGTCGAAACCACGCGTCTGTTTGGTCGGGGCATTGCCAATATCGAGCCGCAGTGGCTGGAGCAGCTGGGCGGCCATTTGTTCAAAAAACAGTTGCTCGACCCGCATTGGGAAAAGAAGGCAGCCGAGGTCACTGCATTGGAGCGGGCCACGTTGTACGGCCTCGTGATCTACAACGACCGGCGCACTAACTATGGGCGGGTGGACCCGGCGGCGGCACGCGAGATTTTCATTCGTGAGGCGCTGGTCAATGACCAGTGGGAGACGGCCTTGCCGTTTTTGGCGGCCAACCACAAACTCATCAAGCAGGTGGAAGACCTGGAGCACAAGGCGCGTCGCCAAGACGTGCTGGTGGACGACGAACTGATCTACGCGTTTTATGACCAGCAACTGCCCGCCGACGTGTGCAGCGGTTACAGCTTTGAGCGCTGGTACCGCGAAGCCATC
>JANOLC010000202.1:0-18514 GCA_031419575.1 Burkholderiales bacterium
CTCACACCAAGGCACGGTCAGCGTCCAGAGCACGCCCGGTCTGGGGAGCGTGTTCACGCTTTATTTCCCGGCGACTGAAGTGACGGAAGTCTCAGTGATGCCCGAGGTGCCAGCTCTCAGCATCGTCAAAGGTCTGGGCCAACATGTCATGTACGTGGATGACGACGAAGCGCTGGTGTTTTTGGTCAAGCGTGCGTTAACCCGCAAGGGCTTTCGAGTCAGCACCTTCACCGACCCTCACCTCGCCTGTGACGAGTTGCGCGCCAACGCCATGGCGTATGACTTGGTGGTGACCGACTACAACATGCCCGGCTTCTGCGGCGTGGATTTACTGCGGGAAGCGCGCCTCATTCGGCCGGAGTTACCCGTCGCGCTGGCATCGGGTTATGTCACCACCGAAATTGAAGAAAGCGCATTTGCAGAAGGCGCACGTGCGCTGATCCACAAACCCAACGACGTCGAAGCGCTGTGTGAAACCGTGCAGCGCCTGATTCAGGAAAGCCAGCCGGTTTCGCACTGAATGGCGGTAGACCGTAACGCGCTGACTGTCGTTTATGCCGATGACGACTTGCTGGTGCTCAACAAGCCCAGTGGTTTGCTCTCTGTACCGGGTCGCGGCAACGACAAGCAAGACTGCCTGAGTGCCCGCGCGCAGGCCCAGTTCCCTGACGCGCTGATCGTGCACCGGCTGGACATGGCCACTTCGGGCCTGATGGTGATGGCCCGCAGTCTGGCCGTGCAGCGAGCCTTAAGCAACGCCTTTGCCAACCGCGAAGTCACAAAACACTACGTCGCCGTGGTGGACGGCCTGCTTGCAACCACTTGTGACGACTGGAATCTGATCGACCTGCCCATCAGCCTGGACTGGCCCAACCGCCCCTTGCGCATGATTGACCCGGTCAACGGCAAGGCCAGCGTGACGCGGTGGCGGCCTCGTCCCGAATCCGGTGCGCGTGCAGGTGAAGGTGCAATCGCTGTTGAGGACAGCGCTGATTTCGACCGCAACACACCTTTCACCCGCCTGCTGCTGGCACCCATCACAGGCCGTTCCCACCAGCTGCGCGTGCACCTGGCCGCCTTGGGCCACGCAATTCTGGGCGACGCGCTGTACGCCAGCCCGGCGACACAACAACGCGCCAGCCGTTTGCTGCTGCACGCCTCAAAGCTGGGCTTTTCGCACCCCGGAACGGGGCAACCGATGGACTTTCAGCTGCCCGTGCCGTTTTGATCGTAAGGTCGCGGAAACCTTGGCGTAGCAAACTTCAAGGGCTCCGTCCACCCACTCTAACGAAGGAAACATCATGACCCGCGAAGTAGTTGTTGTCAGCGCCGTGCGCACCGCCATTGGTACCTACGGCGGCAGCCTGAAAGATATCCCGCCCACCGAGCTGGCCGCACAAGTTGTGCGTGAATCGCTCAAGCGCGCCAAAGTAGACGGTGCCGATGTCGGTCACGTCGTGTTTGGCCACGTGGTGAATACCGAGCCCAAAGACATGTATCTGTCCCGCGTGGCAGCCGTCAACGGGGGCTGCGCTGAGGGCACACCGGCCTTTAATGTGAACCGTCTGTGCGGCTCGGGCTTACAGGCCATCATCTCGGCCAGCCAATCGATTCTGTTGGGCGACACCGACATCGCCATTGGTGGCGGTGCCGAGAACATGAGCCGTGGCCCCTACGCCTCGCTCAGCGCCCGTTGGGGTGCACGCATGGGTGACACCAAAATGGTGGACATGGTGGTGGGTGCCCTGCATGACCCGTTCCACACCATTCACATGGGCGTGACCGCTGAAAACATTGCCGCCAAGTGGGGCATTACCCGCGAAGAGCAGGACGCCCTTGCGGTAGAGAGCCACAACCGCGCCCAGCGCGCCACCGATGCGGGTTACTTCAAAGACCAGATCATGCCGGTCATTCTTAAAAGCAAAAAGGGTGATGTGGCCTATGCCACCGACGAGCACTTCCGTCCCAATTGCAGGCTGGCGGACATGGCCAAGCTCAAGCCTGTTTTTCTCAAAGAAAACGGTACCGTCACAGCGGGCAATGCCTCAGGCATCAACGATGCCGCGGCTGCCGTGGTGCTGATGGAGATGAGCGTCGCCAAAGCCCGTGGCCTCAAGCCCATGGCGCGCCTGGTGGCTTACGCCCACGCGGGTGTGGACCCTAAATACATGGGTATCGGTCCGGTGCCTGCGACACAGATGGCATTGAAAAAAGCGGGTTTGACCGTGAATGACCTGGACGTGATCGAAGCCAACGAAGCCTTCGCCGCCCAGGCCTGTGCCGTGACGCGCGACCTGGGTCTGGACCGGGCCAAAGTCAACCCCAACGGTTCCGGCATCTCGCTGGGTCACCCCGTCGGCGCCACCGGTGCGCTGATTACCGTGAAAGCCCTGTACGAGCTGGAGCGCATTGGCGGTCGCTACGCGCTAGTCACCATGTGCATTGGCGGCGGACAGGGGATTGCGGCGATTTTTGAGCGGGCGTAACGCATTTGGTGAGTGAATAGCCCCTGTCACGCTGGCGCTGGCAAAGGAATTCACACACCGCTACCCTTGCAGGCTGTTCCGCACGTACCGTGTTGAAAACATCTGGGGTAGTCATGGGCCTTCTCACTGGCATTCGCGTTCTCGACTTTGGCCGCTTCATTGCGGGCCCCTACTGCGCTGCTTTGCTCGGCGACCATGGGGCTGACGTGATCCGCATCGAGCGGGTTGAGGGTGGTGAAGACCGCTTCATTCCGCATGTGGCCGACACGGGTGAAGGTGGTCTGTACCTGCAGATGAACCGCAACAAGCGCTGCCTGACACTGGATTTGGCCAGTGATGACGGGCGCGACATCGTGCGCCAATTGGTCACCACGGCGGATGTGGTGGTGGCCAACCTGCCGCCCGCCACGTTGAAGCAGTTGGGGCTGGACTATGAGACCCTGAACTCATTGAACCCCCGCATTATTCTCACCACCGTGACCGCCTACGGCCCTGGCGGCCCGTACAGCAAACGCCCGGGTTTTGATGGCGTGGGCCAGGCCATGAGTGGCGCGGTTTACATGTCGGGCATGCCCGATGCGCCGGTGCGCACCATCGCCAACTACGTGGACTTTTCCACGGCACAAGCCTGCGCCATGGGCACGCTGGCCGCCTTGTGGGCGCGCGAGAAATCGGGCACGGGCCAACTGGTGGAGGGCTCACTCTTGCGCTCGGCACTGATCATGAGCAATTCCATCTTGATTGAGCAAGCCGTCAAAGCGCCAGATCGCGTTCCGCAGGGCAACCGGGGTTACCTGGGTGGCCCTGGTGACATGTTCAAGACGCTCAACGGCTGGCTACTGGTGCAGTCGGTCGGCCAGGCTATGTTTGACCGCTGGTGTGACATGGTGGGCGAACCGGCCATGCAAACCGACCCGAAGTTTGCCACCGACGAATTGCGCGGCATCAACAGCGCCGACATCAGTCGGGTGATGGCCGCCTGGTGTGCCGCACGTTCTCGCGAATCCGTGCTGGAGGCCCTGACCAAAGCCAAGATTCCATCCGGCCCGGTTTACAAACCACAAGAGACGCTGGAAGACCCGCACATCATCGCTACCGGCCTTCTCACGCCGCGCCCGTTTGGCGGCATGGAGCAGACTTTTCCGCTGACGCCGCACCCGGTGGACATGTCAGGCACGCCCACGGAATTTCACCGCCCGCCACCCGCGCTGGGTCAACACACCGATGAAATCCTGGCGGAGCTGGGTTTCACCGCACTGCAGATCAGCAGCCTGCGGGAGCGGGGTGTGGTTTAGACAGATTCGCCCTGACCTTCCCCCTGGAAACTGCCGCTGCGCAGCGTAACCACCAATGTGTCGCGGTAGCCACCCTGGTTCTCAGGGAGGATCGGCTGGATGGGCGTGGATTCGTGAATCACCCGCGCATCGTCCAGCAGCAGCAGTGACCAGCTTTGGGTCAAAGTAAAGCGTTGCCCGGCGGGCCCTGCCGCATCAAAGACACGCGTTTCACCGCCTTTAACTCCCACGCGGTTTACCAAAAACACCGCCACAAAATCGACCCCGTCACGGTGCGCGCCCTCGGGGGTGGGCCGGCCAATGCCGTCAGACGTGTCGATGCGGAACTGGTGCGCTTCTACAAACCAAGGCTGCACCCCTTTGCGGGCGCTGGCCACCTCGCCCAGCCACACCAGCAACTGCTGCCACGTGTTTTGGCTTTGAGAGGAGTCAACCACCCCGGCCACCATTTCGGGCAACATGGGCTCGAAATGCCGCAGCATGCCGCCGTGCAGCGCGTTGTATTCCACGGGCTGCCAGTGCGGGCGGTGCGGTGCTTGCACTACGTTAAGGCCATCAACCACAAAAGTTGAGTGCCGGCGGCGGCGGTAGTGGCCGCCATCTTTCAAATAGGTGTCGGACGGCAGGTCATTCCACAGCGGGTTGAAGGCATTGAGTTGTGCCAGGTCGCAGCCCAAGGCTTGCGCCACCATGGGCGCATCCAGCACGACGTAGCCCTGGTGCTTCAACGCATCATCCAGGCCACTGATCTGGGCCAACAAAGGGGGAGAAAATGTCGCGGTCATCAGGCCTCGACCTTCACGCCTTTCCAGAAGGCCACACGGCCACGAATGGAGTCGGCCTCGGGCTTGGGGTCGGCGTAAAACCAGACGGCATCGGTATTCATCTCGCCATTGACTATCAACGAAAGGTAACTGGCCTGCCCTTTCCAGCTGCACATGGTCTTGTGGTTGCTGAAGGTGGTGAGCTCGCGCTTGAGCGAGGCTTCGGGAAAGTAGTGGTTGCCCTCCACCAAAACCGTGTCGTTGCTCTCGGCGATCACAGTGCCGTTCCAGATGGCTTTCATGGGTCAAGTTCCTGTCAAAGTTAAAAAGGTTGAATGATAAATTTTCGGCGATGAATCAAGCGGATTCCAGCGCCATGCCCGCGTCGCACACGGAGAACGACACGTTCGCGCTCTGACATGACTCGTCGTAGGTACGCCGCTGCGTGGTTTCGTTTAATTTCTGGATTTTGGTCATCATGGATGGGGGCTCCTATTGCTCCACTATTGATAGCAAACTATTTATATTAGACGAGGGCGGTCTCAAATCCAAGTGCAACATACCGGTAGTCTATTGGATAGATTGTTCAGGTACTTGCAGTTTGGCAAGCCATTGCTTGTAGACCTCGTGCGGGCTAGTCCAGCCCAAGGTCTGTCGGGGCCTGTTGTTCATCAGATCAGCAATCGCATCAAGCTGCTCCTGGCTGTAACCCGATAGATCTGTTCCTTTGGGCAAGAACTGTCGAACCAAGCCGTTGGTGTTCTCATTGGTTCCTCGTTGCCAAGGGCTGTACGGATCACAGAAGTACACAGCGATGCCCGTATTGGCGCTGAGTTGCTGGTGGTAGGCCATTTCCTGCCCCCGGTCATAGGTCATGGACTTGCGCATGGGTTGGGCTATGGCGTTGAGTTTGTCGGTGAATGCCTGCAAAACGTGTGCGGCACTGGCCGCATTGGGGTGGGGCAGCTTGACCAGTATGAGAAAGCGCGTGCTGCGCTCCACCAGCGTGCCCACCGCACTGGCGTTGAGGCGGCCTTTGATCAAATCGCCCTCCCAATGCCCTGGAAACTGGCGGTCTTCAATCTCTGGCGGGCGCATATGGATGCTCAAGAGGTCAGCGATCTGGCCACGCCGGTCCTCCCCTTTGGAGCGAGCCCATCGCTTGGTGCGTGCCATGCGCAAGCAGGCAATGAGCTCTTTGCGCAGCTCTCCTCGCGGTTGGGCATAGATGACGTTGTAGATGGTTTCATGTGAGGCGCGTTGGGCGCCCTCATCGGGATGCAGTTTAGTCAGATGGGCTGCGATTTGTTGGGGTGACCAGCGCAAACGCAGCAGTTCAACAATGGACTCAAACAGCGCGTTGCCCACAATCACCTTCGCCGGTGCGCGTCCAAAGCTGCGTCGGCGTTCGCAGCGTTGCTGGGCAAACCGCCATCCATACGGGTTTCCTGGGGCGTTGCGCTGGATTTCCCGGCTGATGGTGGATGGGCAGCGGTTGAGCATGCGCGCTATGGCACGAATGCCCAGCCCTTGTTCGATACCCAGCGCGATGCTTTCGCGTTCCCGGTAGTCAATCTGTTGGTAGCTGCGCTGTAGTTTGGGAGTGGGGGTTGGGTTCATCTTCACACCTTACTGGGTTTAGTTGCAGTGTGTTGCACTTCGCTTTTGAGGGCGCCCGGGACTAGTGGCATATTTCATTAAGAAAAACGTGGTTTACCTGGTTTTGGCATGAGCCGAACGGACTATTTCTGCATGGTGAAAAGCAGCATCGCCTGTCATGTTGGGTGAATAAATTACTGCTTGGGTCATGGAACACCCCTTCTCTGGACGCAAGGCGGGTTCGCAAGACCCCAAGGGTCCGTGGCGAAAACGAGTTCTTCGGTTTATTTTTTTCTTTTAAGGAAATTTTTATGAAATTCAAACTTCTTGCTGTGGCTGCTGTGATGGCCACATCGGCATCATCGTTTGCTGCGATGGATGGCGCTGCTTCCGGCAACGGTAGCTTGATGGTGAACTTTATTACCAGCACGGGTGCAGCCACTTCCGGTGGCGACGACATGTCTGCGGTGTTTGACCTGGGCGTCAACATGAACACCGTGTTGGGTTGGAACGGCGTTGCTGGTTTCACCCGCACCTGGAGCCTGTCGACCGGTTTTGTCAGCGGAACTGGTATTTCGGGTAACCAAGCTACCGGTACCTACGGCTCGTCATGGAATGAATTGTTGACCTTTGCTGGCCCTTCCAAGGTTGCCACCATTGAATTCAACGTGATTGCATTGGACAACACCAACAAGGCCGATGTTGCCGGTGGTTCACGCTATCTGACTACGGCTGGCACAACTACACTTTATCCAGGCCTGACTAACGGCAACTTGAATGGATTTGACGGGATGGACGCTTATGTACTGGCTAACAATGCTCTAGGTACCAATGCATCCGCAGCGAATGGCGCCAGTACCGCTACACCTGGTGGTAACAGTTATTTTCGAAGTGTGAACGGTTCAGGTCAGGGTGATACCTGGCTGGTAAAAACGACGGTAGACACCGCCAAGGCCATTACGACTGCTCAGAATTTCTATTTTCTGACTACCACTGCACCCGGTGGAACTGGTGCATCCTCAAAAACTGCCTTTGGCTATGACCTGAATGGCAACGGCTCCATTGAAACTGGTGAGTTTGCGCAATGGACCGTCGATGCCGCTGCTGGCACCATTTCTTTCAACAATGTATCCGCTGTTCCTGAAGCTGAAACCTATGCCATGTTGTTGGCTGGTTTGGGTCTGATGGGTGCTGTGGTTCGCCGTCGCAATCGCGCTGTTTGAATTCCCGCTTTTCCCTTGCTCAAATAGGACTTGATATGAAACTGAACAAAATCACACTCGCCCTGGCTGTTATGGTCTCGGCACCCGCTGCATTCGCACTGACCCCTGGTCAAATTGACAGCACCACCATCCGTCTGTGGCTCTCAGGCGCTTCAGCGCCAACAGCAGCCGTTTATAAAGGCGTATTAAGCCTTTGCCGCGGTGTGCAGTACAAAAACTCTTTGGGCGTAACGTTGACTAACCCTGGCGTTGTGGATGCCCACATCTACCAAGAGTGCGGCAACACATCAAGCGTTCTCCCAGGCGGTTCATGCTCATCCTCTGGTGGCAATAATGCCTCCAATGACCGCATGGCCTACAGCTGCACCGTCGAAACCCAAGATGGTCGTGCAGGTGCCCTTGAGGGTCAAAAAGTGGTGATATACCACACAGTAGAAGGTGGTTCTTTCAACTACGTCACCCCGCACATCGCTATTGCTGGTGAAACCAATGCTGTGAACCCTAGTGTGCCCCTGAATCTGAAGCGTTTAAGCAACTTGGAAACGCTGGGTTCTGCTTGTGCACCCGGCAATGGCTCTCAAGAGAATGTGGACATTTCTGGTTTGGGCAATACTGTTGGTGTATATCGGAATTGCGCCACCACAACCCAAACCTTTACGGCTGGCCAGGCGATACGGGCAGACGTTTTCGCAGCACCGGATCGCCCAGAAGGGGGCTTTTCTGATACCGAATACGCAATAAACCAACAAAACCTGAACGTTGCCACCGACATTTCTGCCATTGGCTCTGAAGTGTCCACCAACATTGGTCAAGCCTTTGGCGTTGGTGTCAGCTACCCGCTGTACTACCAGTTGCAGCTGAATGATGTCACGGCTGGTGTGATCGCCGCAACCTGTACGAGCTCGGGTACGGCTGTCTTGCCCAATTTGACTGCTTCTTGCCAGCCAGGTTTTGCGGCTTCCAAGTACACGACGATTGCTTCAGCTGACAATATTGGTTCAGTTGACGGCAAACACTTTGGCGCCACTTCAGCAACACCTCCTGGAACCCCATCCAAAATCGTTTTGGCCCGTCGCGCCATCACATCGGGCACCCAATCAGCATCCAACATTCGTTTCCTGAACAAGCCGTGTGCTACCGGTACATCCCAAGGCGCATTGAACCCAGCTTCGGTAAGCGCAGGCAACGTGACAGTCCTGTTGGGTTCTTCAACCGGCAGCGTCAAAACCGCCTTGACCAATGCGTCCACAGCGGGCCAGTTCGGCTTGGGTGTTGTGTCTATGGAAAACACACCCAACACGGCGACAGAGAAATACGCATTCGTCAAGCTGGATGGTGTCTCTCCTAACAGCGACAGCTTTCAGCGTGCCAATGCCATCAACGGCAACTACAACTTCTGGTATGAGTTGGTGGCCTTTACAGCCACTACCGCATTCCCTCAAGGTATTGACCTGATTGGTTCGGTCAATGCGTCCTTGGGTAACCCCAATATCACCAACCTGAAGGGTCTGTTCATCACCCCAGTGGCTGGTGTATCAGGCGCCAACGTGTCCAGCAGTGCGCGTGCAGGCAACTCTTGCGCACCTGCACTTTGATTGAGTAAAGGCAGTCGGGCGATGGATGGTGGAGGACCATCTGTTGCACCGCTTTGGGACAGTCTTTTCGAAGACTGTCCCCTTTTCTTTTTTAAGATATGTCAACAAATGACGCAATTCAGCATGGATGTGGTCAGGTCAGTTGGGCCTGCGATGAACAAGATTTTTTCGGATTGGGCTGCAGTCTGCTCATTCGCAGTCATTTGCCTGGCAGGCGTATCCAATGCCCACGCCCAGGATGCCCAGTTCGACGTATTGGAGTACCGGGTAGAGGGCGCAACGCTTTTGCCTGTGATCGTGGTCGAAAAGGCCGTGTATCCCCACTTGGGTGAAAAGAAAAATATCAATGATGTGGAGAAGGCGCGCGAGTCACTTGAGAAGGCTTACCACGCCTCTGGCTACCTGACGGTGCTAGTGAATATTCCCCAGCAAAAGGTAGACGGTGGTGTGGTGACTTTGGCTGTGACCGAGGCCCCGGTAGACCGGCTTCGGGTGGTGGAGTCCCGCTACTTCAGTTTAAGTGCCATCAAAGCCGGTGTGCCCGAATTGAGTGAGGGCAATGTGCCTCACTTTCCCCAAATGCAGGAAGAACTGGCTGCACTGAACCGCAGTGGTGACCGCCGTATCACGCCCGTTTTGCGACCCGGCAAGACACCTGGCACGGTGGACGTTGATTTGAAGGTACAAGACAAGTTGCCATTTCACGGCAGTGTGGAAACCAATAATCGCTACAGCCAGGACACCACGCCCAACCGCGTGAACGCTAGTTTGCGGTGGGACAACTTGTGGGATCGCCAGCACAGCCTGGGGATTACCCTGCAAGCCGTGCCCGAGAACCCCAATGAGAGCAGGGTGTTTTCAGCCAACTACACCGCGCCGCTGGCGTCTGGCAACTATCTGGCGTTCTACGCGGTCAAGTCGGACTCCGATGTAGCCGCCGTAGGCACTTTGAACGTGGTGGGTCGAGGCACCATTTTGGGCGCGAGGTACATCATTCCTTTGCGAGGTGAAGATGGCTTTTTCCACACTGCAACAGTAGGGGTGGACTACAAAAATTTCGACCAGGCCGTCAACCTGATTGGCAGCGGTGGGTTCAACACCCCCATCGCCTACATGCCATTTACGCTGGCGTGGGAGGGCTCCTGGTCTGGCGACACCCGTAGCTCCAAGCTTGGGTTGGCGTTTAACTTTCACCTGCGCAATTTGGGAGGTGATGAGCAGCAGTTTGCCGACAAGCGCTTCAAAGGACGGCCAGGGTATTCATTTGTGCGTGGGTCTGCATCGCACGACGAAAGGCTGCCCGGTGGGTGGGGTGTGGGTGCCCGTGCCACCTGGCAGCTTGCCGGTCAGGCACTGATCTCCAACGAGCAGTTTTCCATTGGCGGTGTGGATACGGTGCGGGGCTACCTGGAGTCGGCCGCGTCAGGTGATGCGGGCATCACCTTGGGGCTGGAGGCATCAAGCCCCAATTTTGGCAAGCGTTTGAGCGAGTCGCTTGACAGTGCCCAACTAGTGGCGTTTTACGACAGCGGGCTGGCTCGTGTGATTGACCCGATCACCGCGACTGATTTCTTCAATATTTCGGGTGCGGGTCTGGGGTTGCGCATGAAAGGCTGGGGCGGTGTTTCGGCCAGTTTTGACTGGGCAGTCGCTCTGCAAGACCTGAACGCTATCAAGCGCGGTGACAGCCGCATGTATTTCAAATTGGGCTACGAGTGGTAGCACTGCTGCGCTGAAAGCAAGGTACAGGTATGAATCGCAATTGTTATCGACTGGTTTTCAGCCGCGCAGCGGGCATGATGGTTCCAAGGGCTGAAACCTCACGCTCACAAAGTAAAGCCGGGCAAGGTGCCACGCTTGTTGGCGCCGTTTTGGCGAGCGTGGTGTTGGCGAACCCCGCCATGGCTGAATTGCCCGTCGCCAGCGTTGGTGGCGCAGTCCCGAATTTTGTAACCTACGGTTCTGCCGCTTACCAAATGAATGGCAATCAGGCCTTCATCAATCAGGTGGGTGACAAGTCCATTTTGAATTGGAAGAGCTTTAACGTCAGCGCTGGCAACACGGTTCAGTTTCGCCAGGTAGACAGCTTGGCAGCGGGCAATTTGGTGCAGGGTGCGGCGTTCACATCACTCAACCGCATATGGGATGCCAACCCCAGTGTGATTGCCGGCATGTTGACCCAGGGAGTGGGTCAAAAGGGCAACGTGATTTTGGTCAATGCCAATGGCATTGCGTTCATGGGGGGAGCCCAAGTTGACCTCAACAGCTTCACCGCGAGCACACTCAATATTGCCGATGATTTCATCACCAAATCGTTTTTGACCAGCAACACCACCACGCCGCAGTTTGAAAAGGATTTGCTCGGTGGCGAAGGGCGCGGATTCGTCAAGGTATTTGAAGGGGCGCGCATCACAGCTGGAAGCCAAGGCAGGGTCATGCTCATTGCACCTACCGTGGTGAACAAAGGTGTGGTTAGCGCGCCAGACGGGCAAGTGATTGCAGGGGCAGGAACCAAGGTCTTTTTGCGCTCTGCGTCGGGTGCCGATGACAACGTTCGTGGCCTGTTGGTCGAGGTGGACAGCACCGCCACATTGAGCGATTTCAACTCTGCCAATGCAGACGTGAAAGACGGCCTGCTGGACGGGAAAGCTGTGTCGCTTACGGAGAGTGCAATCGACAAGCTGGGGCATGTTACCAACTTGGGTGAGCTGACCTCTGCACATGGCAATGTCACCATGGTGGGTTATGCGGTAAATCAGCGAGGTGTTGCCCGCGCCAGTACTTCCGTCGTAGCCAATGGCTCCGTCTATCTTTTGGCCAAAGACCGTGCCACCAACAACGCCCAGTCTCTCAGGGGCGGGCGGGTCATTTTGGGTGCCGGCAGTTTGACCGAGGTGGTTCCTGATCTGACAGACACCACAACGACGGTGGATGCCAAAGATGAGGCGGGCAATTACGTTGCCGGATTAAGCAACAAGTCACAAGTACAGGTGGTGGGTCTTGACATTCGTATGGCCGGGGGTGCCACGGTGAATGCGCCGTCTGGCGAAGTGAGTTTTGTGGCGATGGACAACCCCTCGCTGCTGAGGGCGTCTGGTGATCCGTTTGTGACGGCGCAGGCGGCTGCCTCGGCAACGGCCCGAGTTCACATCGCTAGTGACGCGCGCATTAACGTGGCTGGTCTGGAGAGCGTGAAGGTATCGGTGGCGCGCAATAGCGTTGAGGTTGAACTGCGAGGCGATGAACTCAAGGACTCGCCGGCAAACCGCACTGGCCCCTTGCGCGGAGAAAAGGTTTACGTCGACATTAACCGCGCTTTGGCCAATGCCAACTCCGGCAAGGCAACATTGATCGCGAAAGACAGCCTGGAAAGCTACCAGGGGCGACTGGAGCGATCAGTGGCTGAGCGGTCAACAGCAGGTGGTACGGTATCGATTCGATCCCAGGGCGAGGCAATTGTTGAAAGCGGTGCCGTGGTTGACCTGTCGGGCGGTAGCCTGGTCTACACACCTGGCTTGGTTAAAACCACATTGTTGGTAACTGGTGGAAAGTTCACCGACCTGGCAGATGCAGTGGCCGACGTGCGATACGACAGCATTGCGACCCGTTACAAGATGAACTTCGACCGCTGGAACCGTTCTGAAGTCATTGACTTGGGCCAAAGCCTGAAATTTGATGCAGGCTACACCGAAGGAAAAAATGCCGGAACCTTAAACTTGATGGGGCTTGGCGCTTTGGTGATGAAGGCGGATGTTCAGGGCCGCACCACTGTGGGTGAACTGCAGCGCGAAGCTGGAACCCGCCCAATGGCTGCGACGCTCAGACTGGGTACTGATGCCGTGGGGGGGGACTACAAGCTCAATCAGCGAATTGATTTCACCAGCACCGCGGCCACATTGCCAGCGGGTTTTGGCTTTGGCGACGTATTGCCTGCGGGCATGAGGGACACGCTGGAAATCGACCCTGCGCTGTTTGGGGAGAACAAGGTGGGGATCGTTCAGGCATTCAGTAACAACGCGGCGGTGGTCCGTAACGCCATGCGTATGACGCAGGGCGGCAGCGTTGCCATCACGGCCAAGGGCATTCAGATCAACGCAGATGTCTTGGCTGCCGGGGGAAAACTGACATTTAATTCTCGTGACAACAATGTGGACACTGCCGCCCGGCCTCTGCATGTGGCGGTGGCGGACGGAGTTGCTTTGGTCGCGCACGGGGGGTGGGCGAACGATCTGGTAACCGCGTCAGATCAGTTGAAGGAATCCACTTTGGTGAACGGTGGGGCAGTTACCCTGAGTTCGGCGGGCGATGTTGTGCTGGGGACGGGCACCTTGATTGACGTGATGGGCGGTGCAAGGGTCAAACCCGGCGGCAAAATTACCAATGGAAGCGGTGGCAGCGTCACGTTGGATGCAGGGGTAGGAGCTTCTGCGGCTGTGGCGCACACGGCAGCCGTCAAGTTGGGTGGCGACATCAAAGGTTACGCCTTGGGCAAGGGTGGCATGCTCAGCATCAACACCGCCAAGATACAAATAGGTGGAAACAGGGATGAGACTGCGCTAAATCTTGACGCGGGCTTTGTGGCGCGGGGAGGCTTTGCCAACTTCAAGTTGACCGGGCGAGACGGCGTGACCGTTGCCAGCGGTGAACAATTGACTCCAACTGTACAAAGCCTCGAGTTTGAGGCGGGGTACCAGCTTAACGCGACGAATACACCGATTGAGACATTCACGCGAATTGAAAAGCGCGTAGACCGCCAGAGGCAGGCCGCAAACCTGACGCTCACGGCCGACAGCACGCTCACCGGCAATGTCATGCTGGATTCGGGCTCTGCTATTCAGGCTGACGATTTGGCGGTGATAGCTCTGAATGCTGGAAATCGAATTGATGTCAGAGGTGAGATACGCACTGTAGGCGGCACCATCACCGCAACGCTCAACCCGGCACCACCAGACGATGGAGAAATCCAGAAAAGCACCCTATGGCTGGGGCCCCAAGCCAAGCTGGATGTCGCTGGCATTGCAAGAACATACACAGACAAGGATGGTCGGCAAGCGGGCACAGTGCTGTCAGGCGGCACGGTCACACTCAATGCGGGTCTTGGCTTTGTCGTGACAGAAACAGGCTCACTCGTCAATGTAAGCGGTGCAGCGCCAAGCCGACTAGATGTGCTGAATGAATCGGGTGGACTCGGGCGAATGGTTGGAAGCGACGCTGGCACGGTCAATATAGTCGCCAACGAAGGTATCTTGCTGGATGGCCAGTTAAGGGCTCAGGCGGGAAGCCCTGCGAACCGGGGTGGTGCGTTCAGCCTAAGGTATGTGACCATAGACGATGTCAGTATCAATGGCGCGCCTTTGCCACCAGAACGAGTTTTGAGCATAGGTCTAACTGTCGCTCCGCAAGTGCTTGGAACCAACATCACGGCGGGTAGCGCTGCCACCCTAATTGCACAGGCTAAAGTTGGCACGGCAGCGCTGGAGTCGGGTGGTTTCGACACACTGTCATTTCGCAGTCACAACGCCATCCGGCTTGAAGACGGTTTGAATCTGGGTGCCAATCGGCCCTTGGCGCTCAGGGAAGTGCTACTAGATACACCAAGAATTGAGATGACGGCGGGTAAAGCCAACTTGACCGCCCACACTGTGCGTGTAGGTAATTTGGACGCTGAACGCCAGGCCGTTGTGAATGCGCCTGCTACTGGCGCGGGAGTCTTTACGGCAAATGCTCAATTGCTGGAGCTAATGGGCAATCAAACCTTCACCGGCTTGGCGTCTGCAGCATTATCTGGCACGCAGGATGTCCGACTTTCCGGTGTCACCACTGCCGCACAGGCCCGCCCTTTCGGGGCGTTAAAGACTGCAGGCAATCTGACTTTATTGGCTGGTGTGATTGCACCATCCACCTACAGCGACTACACCATTGACGCATCGGGGCACAACGTCGCCTTCACCCGGCTTGGCAATACATCGCAGCAACCTTTGTCGGCACTGGGAAGTCTCACTGTCAAGGCCAAAGACATTCAACAAGGTGGACAAATTTGGGCACCTTTTGGACAGCTCGACTTTCAGGCCAGTGACAGTGTGACTTTCTACAGCGGGAGCTTGACTTCAGTGGCCGCAGAAGCAGGCAGCGTCTTGCCTTTTGGAAAAACCGAGAATGGACGCAGCTGGGTTTATGACATCAACGGGACCAAGATAGCCGTTGAAACATTGCTTGCCAAGTCGATTCGAATGACGGGTGCATCGGTCGATATGCAGGCGGGGGCAACGATTGATCTCGCTGGTGGTGGTGACCTTCAAGCCTACGAGTTTACGGTCGGGCCAGGTGGCTCCAGAGACATTCTGAGCGACAAAAATACCTACGCAATTCTGCCAACTAGGGCGAGTGGCTTTTCTCCACGTGATGCGCAGGAAAGCCTTGACCACGCCAGTGGTGAATCCGTCTACCTAAGTGGTGTTGAAGGGCTGGCTGATGGCGTTTACACCTTGCTGCCGGCTCACTACGCCCTGCTGCCCGGTGCGCTCGCCGTTCGCCTTGAAACAGGCATCAAGAACCTGCTCCCAGGTCAGTCTTACACCCGGCAAGATGGTGTGCGAGTAGCCGCTGGATACCTTACCGACAATCGCGCCAACGCGCCCAAAGATGCGACGTGGAGTGGTATCGAAGTCTTGACAAATGAGCACATTCGGGCTCGCTCTGAAGTGAGCTTGTCGCAAGCATCAGTGTTTCTGTCTGGTACCAAAAACCGGCCTCAGGACGGCGGGCTCCTGGCGATTGCCAGCAGCGGGGCCGGTAGCTCCAGCATCAAACTCGATGCAAGCTACAGGCTTGGTGCGGGCGTTGGGGGGCAAGGCGGTGCGGTGGATATCAGCGCGCCATCAATCGTCATCGTCGGTGGATCTGTAACTGGGCTGAGTTCAAACGCAGCGGTGTTGGACGCTGAAAAACTTAACTCTATGGGCGCATCGAGCCTGTTCATTGGTGGTTCGCGCAGCGCAGCCGCGGACAGCACAAGTTTGACTGTTGGCGCAAATACCGTGACTGTCGCCACGGACGCAGCGCACGCCATGAAGGCGTCGGAAATTATTCTTGCTGCCAGGGACACCTTGACGGTCAAGTCGGGCAGCGTGATCAACGCACAGGGCGTGCCAAGCAACCAAAACAGATACACCACCGCTGGAGAGGGTGCCTTGCTGATTGCATCCGCAAGCGGCACGTCGTTCTCCCGCACGGGAAACCCCGGCACCGCGCTGGGGACGCTCATTGGAGAAGCAGGCAGCAAAGTCATTGCGGCAGATTCAATAATCTTGGATGCAACCAAAGACAACGCTTTTAAAGGTGCATTCGAGTTCAGCAACGATGGCTCGGCAGTGGCTGGCAGCCTGGCAGTCGGTGCGTCGCGCATCAACTTTGGAGCACCTCCGTTGGGTGCAAATGGACTCACCTTTGGTCAGTCTGAACTGGAAGCACTCAGCAGTCTTGCCTCGATGACTTTGAACAGCTACTCCACGTTCAATATTTACGGGGATGTCAAAGTGGGTGGGGTAGATGCTTTGGGTAAGGCAACATTGCAAAACTTGACGCTTCAGGGTGCAGGACTGGCGGGCATAAGCAATGCAGGCCAAACTGCCCTTTTGCGCGCCAAAAACTTGACCCTGGCCAACCCCGCAGGCGTTGCCTTTGTGGCGGGCGGTGCTTTGGGAACTGGTCAGCTTGGCATATTGGCTGACACTTTGACACTGGGCAGCGGTGACAAATCAGTGAGGGGTTTTAACAATGTTTCCGTCGTCGCTAACGAGTTGATTGGCAATGGTGTGGGGACAACAGATTCAACGGCTCCCGTTTCGATCGAGGTCTCACGCCTCAGTGGCAACACTGCTTCATCTCAATCCTTTGGCAGCGACGGAACCCTGCGCGTGCTTGGACGGGCCAGTGATCGGATACTGACAGACACCAGTTCATTGGGTGCCAAATGGTCGTTCAGCGGTACCAATGTTGATTTCAGCACTCATGCAGCCCTTGAATCTGGAGAGCTCAAACTCACGGCCAACACGGGTGACCTGAACCTGGGTGCCGGTGCGTTGGTTGATGTAACGGGACGGGAAGTTGCGTTTTTTGATGTCACAAGCGCGTCCGCAGCGGGTCGAGCGGAATTGGTCAGCAAGCTGGGCAACATCACGGTATCAAGTGGTGCTCAAGTAGATGTCTCGGGAGCGCGCGGGGGCGATGCAGGAACCCTGGTTTTGACCGCCAACGCTTCCGGCAAAAAAGTTTCTCTGGCAAATGGCAGTGTCGTTGGAACCTCGACTGTTGACGGAAATGGCCTGCGAGGAGATGGTGGGGTGGTACAGATCGATACCGGCTTGCTCGCATCCAATTTCGCCGACCTGAATGCCACGTTGAATTCGGGTGGCTTCAACGGCGAGCGCACAGTTCGTGTTCGAAGCGGCGATCTTGAGGCGACCGGCTCGACCGTTGCCAAGACCATCAAGCTTTCTGCGGACAACGGCAAGCTCTCTGTTTCTGGAACGCTGGATGCATCTGGTGCCCAAGCCGGTCGTATTGAACTGTTTGCCAACGATGACCTCACGATTGCAGCGGGTTCGCAGCTCAAAGCGACGTCTTCGGCCGCAGGCAAAGAGGGGGGTGATATTGAGATCGGAAGCAATATTGGGAAACTCGCGCTCAAGGCAGGAAGCGCAATAGATGTTTCTGGTGACGCAGGCGGGGGGGGCGGCAAAGTTTTGCTCAGAGCAGCGCGCAACACCGCCCATGTCAACAAGGCCAACGTCTCTGAGCTTGACTCAACGATTGAAGGTGCGAGCAATGTCTCACTGGAGGCGGTTAAGGTCTACAGCGGCACAACAATGACTTTGAATGCAAGTGCCACCAATACCGCGACGACTTTGGGTTTGACGGCTATCAACACCGAAAACACGTCATACGCAAGCAATTTCGCCACGATCAAAAACAACCTCGGACCTGTCGCTCAAAACTCAAACTTCCACGTACTGTCAGGTGTGGAAATCCGCTCTAGTGGTGACATGACGTTGGGGGCTGACTGGAACCTGTTGGGTAGCCGTGCCGGTGGCGAGGCCGGCGTACTCACACTACGTTCTGAAGGGAAACTGAATGTCAATAACAACCTATCGGATGGCTTCAACGTTGCCACCCAACTAAGCGGTACTGCCCCCGCCACACTGCAGACAGGCTCCTCTTGGTCGTACCGTTTGGTCGCTGGCGCAGACAGATCGGGTGCCAATCCGTTGGCAACTAAACCTGGCGTGGCGGACCTGACTATAGCAGCAGCCAAAAAGATTCGAACGGGAACCGGTGATATTCGCTTGGCGTCAGGCCGTGACATCAAATTCACGGACAACGTTTCTGGCATTTACACCGCAGGCCAACTAACCCCAGTCTTGGCAGGGTTTACTGCCCCTGCCAATGCGCAGTTCAGCCAAGATGGCGGAGACATCAGCTTGATGGCCGTGGGAGATATCAAGGGTGACAAGCGGTCCACGCAGCTTTATTCGAACTGGCTTTTCCGTCAGG
>JANOLC010000203.1:0-3300 GCA_031419575.1 Burkholderiales bacterium
GCACACCAACCTGCCGGTCAACAGCGATGACTACGAGATGCTGCAGGCGGCGCACGGCGCGGTCAAACGCATCATGGCGCTGGCGCGCTCGCTGGATGGTGTGATCTCGGGCGAGCACGGCATTGGCATCACCAAATTAGAGTTTTTGAGCGACGCGGAGCTGCAACCGTTCACCGATTACAAGGCCAGGGTGGACCCCGAGGGGCGTTTCAACAAAGGCAAGTTGCTTAGACCGCTACTAAATAAAGAGCAAACTATTGAGAAAGGACGGGGACTTGAGGCCGATTCGACGCCGGACCGTCCCAAGGCGAATCAGCCCCCTCGGGGGGCAGCGACCCGCGAAGCGGCGGAGCGTGGGGGTGTCATCTATGCTGATCTGACCAACGCGTACACCCCCAGCTTCGGGCTGATGGGGCACGAGTCATTGATCATGCAGCAGTCCGACATTGGCGCGATTGCCACGTCGGTGAAAGACTGCCTGCGCTGCGGCAAATGCAAACCGGTGTGTTCCACCCACGTGCCACGTGCCAATCTGCTCTACAGCCCGCGCAACAAGATCCTAGCGACCTCGCTCTTGGTGGAAGCCTTCCTGTACGAGGAGCAAACTCGTCGCGGCATCAGCGTCAAGCACTGGCAGGAGTTTGAGGACGTGGCAGACCACTGCACGGTGTGCCACAAATGCCTGTCCCCATGTCCGGTGGACATCGACTTTGGCGAGGTGTCGATGAACATGCGCAACCTGTTGCGCAAGATGGGGCAAAAGTCGTTCCGGCCCGGCAACGCGCTGGCCATGACCTTCCTGAATGCCACCAACCCGCAAACCATCAAGGCCATGCGTGTGGCGATGGTCGACATCGGCTTCAAGGTGCAACGTCTGGCCAACCAGGTGCTGCGCGTAGCGGCTAATAAACAGACGGCCAAACCGCCCGCCACGCTGGGGCCAGCGCCCATCAAAGAGCAAATCATCCACTTCATCAATAAAAAGATGCCCGGTGGTTTGCCCAAGAAAACCGCGCGTGCGTTGCTGGACATTGAAGATGGTGATTACGTGCCCATCATCCGCAACCCCAAGACCACCACCAGCGAGACGGAGGCGGTGTTTTACTTCCCAGGCTGCGGGTCCGAACGCTTGTTCAGCCAGGTCGGCCTGGCGACCCAAGCCATGCTCTGGCATGCGGGCGTGCAAACCGTGTTGCCGCCGGGCTATTTGTGCTGCGGCTACCCGCAGCGCGGCAGTGGCCAGTTCGACAAGGCCGAGAAAATCATCACCGACAACCGGGTGCTGTTCCACCGCGTGGCCAACACACTGAACTACCTGGATATCAAGACGGTGGTGGTAAGCTGCGGCACCTGTTATGACCAACTGCAGGGTTATGAATTCGACAAGATATTCCCTGGCTGCCGCATCATCGACATCCACGAATATTTGCTGGAGAAAAACATCACACTGGCAGCGCAGGCCGGTGCGGGCTACCTGTATCACGACCCTTGCCACAGCCCCATGAAGCTGCAAGACCCGATGAAAACCGTTAAGGCTTTGATTGGCGACAACGTGCTCAAAAATGACCGCTGCTGCGGTGAGTCCGGCACGCTGGGCGTGACCCGACCAGACATCTCCACGCAAATCCGCTTTCGCAAGGAAGAAGAGCTGCTCAAGGGCGAGAAAGACCTGCGCGCGCTGGTGGCCAAAAACGCTGGGGTCTCAGGGGCTGCTGCGCCTGCCAAAACCAACGTCAAAATCCTGACCAGCTGCCCGAGCTGCCTGCAAGGGCTGACGCGCTACGGCAACGACCTGAACAACGGCCTGCTAGAGGCCGACTACATTGTGGTTGAGATGGCGAATCAGATTCTGGGCGACCAGTGGCTGCCGGACTATGTGGCACTGGCGAACAGCGGTGGGATTGAACGGGTGCTGGTTTAGACTGTGCTGGCAAAGATTTTGCAGCTTGCGTGCGGGGGTGCCAATGGCGGTTTTTGTCACAGAACGGCCGATTTTGAGCAGAATGTCCCGGGAGGTTGAGTACGCGCATGGCATCCAACGGACAATAGTGAGTCGGCTTTGCTTGGCTTCAGAGCGGCCCCGGTTTTTGTATTTCAGGAGTTTGATATGTCCCACACCTCGTCCATGAACCATATCTTTCGCAGCGTCTGGAACGCCAGTTTGGGCGCTATGGTGGCGGTTGCCGAGGTCAGCACAGCGGGTGGGGCGGGTGGGTCAGGGAGCCTGCGAGTTAGAGGTAAAAAGTGCCTGAAGTCCCCGTCAATGCTTGATAGTTTGCTATTAATTTCAAAGCTGTCTTTGAGTGTTGCCAGTGCCTTCACGACCGGTGCAGCCTTGCTTTCATCGTTGTTGATGGCTTCCAGTGCGGCGCAGGCCCAATCTACCGCTGCCAGCTTGCCCACTGGTGCAGTCGCCATCCATGGCACAGCCACCCTGAACACCAGCCAGGCCAACAAACTGGTGGTCACCACTACCAACGGCGTGGGTACCAGCCACTCAGCGGTCAACTGGCAAAGCTTCTCGATTGGTACGGGCAACACTGCCCAAATCATCCAACCCACTGCTGCGAGCACCAGCATCAACCGCGTGGTCACCAACACCCCCAGCGCCTTGTTTGGCACGCTGTCCAGCAACGGCAAGGTGGTGCTGGTCAACCAGAGCGGCATCACGATCGGGGCAGGGGCTTATGTCGATACGGCTGGTTTTACCGCCTCGGCCGTCGGCATGAGCGAGGCCAATGCCAAAGCAGGACGACTCAAATTTGATAGCAATGTATTCAATACTGGCGGGGACTTGAGCACGGTTGGAGCATTAAATATTCAAGGAACCCTCATTGCAAGAGGTGGCGACGTCGTCTTGATTGCCCCCAGCATCGAGCTGGCCAAAACAGCCGTGGTCGAAGCCCAGGGTGGCGCCGTCCTGCTCGCCGCAGGCCAAAGCGTTGAGATCACCGGGCGGGGCCTGGAAGGCATCACGATGCAAGTGCAAGCCCCCACCGATGCTGCCGTCAACCTGGGCACGCTAAAGGGCGATGCGGTGGGTATTTTTGCGGGCACCTTGAAGCACAGTGGGTTGATACAAGCCAACCTCATCACCGGCGAGGGTGGCAAAGTCATCCTCAAGGCTAAAGAACTGGTTGAAGTGGACGGGCAAATCAACGCCCAAGGCGTGGCCGGCCTTGGTGGCACCGTACACGCCACGGCGGACAAAGTCTGGCTCAAGGGCACTGCAGCCATTGATGCAAGCGGTACCCGTGGCGGTGGTGAAGTGCTGATTGGCGGAGGCTGGCAAGGGCATGA
>JANOLC010000204.1:0-4198 GCA_031419575.1 Burkholderiales bacterium
CGCAGAATCTCTTTTTCTTTCATCACGCCAAACACGTGGTCGGTGAACTTGCCGCCTGGCATGTGGCGGATGTGCAGTTCAATCGGCTCGGCGGGCTGGGTCTCGGTCTTCACGAGATGGTGCGGTGCAGTGGCCATGCTGTAGCTGCGCCGTGCGCCGTCCCGCAGAATGAATTCCACATACTGGCCTGCATGATAGGCAAAGGTGTCATTGGCAGGTAGCTGCAATTTGATGACCATCACGTCGTGTGATTTTTTCTCCAGCGAGGTCACGCGTGAGGGCATTTTCTTGATGGGGAAGGCACCCGCTTCTGTGACCTGGCGGGATTCAAGCACCACATCAGTTTGCGGCACGCCACAGCAGGTCAGCACGTAGCCATTGGCTTCTTCTTCGTCGCTCAATGCCTTGCTTTGGTGCGGGCCGTGCACCACGGTGCCGCTGATTTTTTTGCATTTGCAGGAGCCGCAGGCCCCGTCTTTGCAGCCGTAGGGCAGGCCAATGCCCTGGCGAATGCCACCGGCCAGAATCGCCTCCCCTGCCATCACACCAAACACGCGGCCGCTGGGTTGCACGATCACCTGGAAAGTGTGGTTTTCAATCGTTGTCATTGGGTTGTTACCTTTTGGTTATTCTCAGAGTCTTTGTCAACAAGCAACGTCGCTTGGGCTTTTTGTACTGGGTTCTGATTTTGCCTTCAAACCAATCTCCCCTCGGGGCGCTACCTGCCCGATTTCGCCGGGAGCGTCTGCTCATCGTGGGCTGCGGCGACGTGGGCTTGCGCGTGGCGCAGCGCGTGCAGGGGCGTATGGCGCTGCTGGCGCTGACCTCATCGCCACAGCGTGTGGCCGAGCTGCGTCGTCAAGGTATCAAGCCGTTGGCTGGCGACTTGGATCAGCCCGCCACCTTGCACCGCCTGGCCGGTATCGCCACCCGCGTGGTGCACCTGGCACCACCACCGGGCGAGGGCTGGGGTGACCCACGCACGGGCGCGCTCAACATGGTGCTGCGCAGGCGAGGTGCTCCGCTTTCCTCCTACATCTACGGTTCCACCAGCGGTGTGTATGGCGACTGCCAGGGCGACCTGGTGTCTGAGACCCGAGCCTTGAACGGCACCACTTCGCGAGCTACCCGCCGTATTGACGCGGAGCAGCGCGTGCGCCACCTGGGCCGTGCTACAGGTGTGCGCACCAGCATTTTGCGCATCCCCGGCATCTACGCGCCTGATCGGGAGGGCGGCACCCCGCTGGCGCGCCTGCTCAAGGGAACGCCGGTATTGCAGGCGGCAGACGACGTGTTCACCAACCACATTCATGCGGATGACCTGGCCCGAGCCTGCATCCGGGCGATGTGGGCGGGCAAGCCGCAGCGCATCTACAACGTGAACGATGACACGCAGCTCAAGATGGGCGACTATTTTGATTTGGCGGCGGATTTATACGGCTTGTCTCACCCGCCACGCGTGCCCCGCAACACGGCCAGAGAGCTACTGCCGTTGATGCTGCTAAGCTTTATGAGCGAGTCCCGCCGCATGGACAACACGCGGTTGAAACGGGAGCTGAAACTGGCGTTAACCTACCCAACCGTGGCAACAGGATTGCTATCTAAAATATAGCTAACTATTGATAGTCTACGGGGACTTTAGGGTCTTTTTATTGAGATAATCGTCCAAAATACCCAATCAGACGGTTAGATGCCTGCCGGTTTGCGCAGGGTGCTCATGCGGTCTATGGCCTTTAGGGTGATGGTTTTGATCTCGGCTCCCTGCAGCACCGTCAGCGTGATTTCAGCGTCGGGCTGCTCATGGGCCCACAGGGTTTTGTAAAAGCTCTCCAGCGTGGCCACTTTGGTGCCGTCCACGGCCAGCACCACGTCGCCGGGCATCAGGCCGGCAGCCTGCGCAGGGCCTTCCTTGTTGACCCGAACAATTTGAACGCGCCCGCTTTGCTCGGTGGAGGTCAGCCCTACCCACGGCCTGCGGCTGAATTTGGTGCTGCCGGTTTGCTGCATTTCAGCCAGGATGGGTTTGAGCAAATCAACCGGCACAAACATATTGCCGGGCAAGCGTCTCCTAGTCCCTGTGTTATCGCCCATCGCATCGGTCACAAACAGGCTGCCAACGCCGATGAGTTCGCCGCGCTGGTTGAACAACGATGCCCCTGAGTGGTTGTTGACCGGCGGGCTGGTGAACGCGGCAGATTCGAGGTGGTATTCCCAGTACCCGGAAAACGCTCGCTTGCTGACCAACTGCGTCATACCCACATCGGCCTCATCCCCATCGGCCTGCGCGCCGGTGGAGGCCATTAGCGCTTCACCGGCCTGCAAGTCGTTCAAGCTGCCCAATGCAACGGGCACCACGCCACGCAAAGGCAACAGCGACTTGACCAGGCCAAACCCGGTGGCCTGGTCATAAGCCACAGCTTGCGCGGGCAAGGTCTTGTTGTCACTGGTAACGATCTGAATGGTTTGGGCCTCCAGCAACAGGTAGCCGATGGTCAAAATAAGCCCATCAGCGCCAATCACCACGCCTGAGCCACTGCGCTGTGGCCCCAGAGTCTCGGCAGAGCGAGCGCCCTCAGCCACGCTGACCCGAATGCCCACCACGGCAGCGTTGGCGCGGCTTAACGCGTCAATCGTGGCTTGGGGTGCCTGTTGCGGCGCTGTGGCCGCTTGCGTCAGGCTGACGTGCGCACCCAGCCAGCCAAGCAATAACAATCCGACCGACTTGCGCGCAAAGGACAACATGGCGAACTCCTTGACGTGAGGGGATACCCACACCCTAAGAATGCGCCTAAATCAAAGTTGATGCAATTGCGGGGTAATTTATCAGCGCAATTTTTGCACTGTAGCTTCGTTGAATTGAAGGTGTCAATTGCCAGCGGCGGCGTTTCTGAACTGGTCATGACAAGACTTGCAGCTCTTTTGTACCGCGTCAACCACCGGGCGAATGGCTTCCAAGTCGCCGGCCTGAGAAGCCTTGAGCAATTGCGCCACCGTTTGTGCGTAGCTGTCTTGCGCCTGTTTGAATTCGGCTGGCTTTTGCCAAACATCCGGCTTAGCGCGGGTGGGCGGGTAGTTGCCATCCGCGGCGAAGTAACCCCAGGGCAGGGTGGACAGGCGCTGCAACTCCAGCGCTTGCACGTTGAATTCGCGCGGGTTATACGGCTGGCGATCGCGCGCCACCAGTCCCATGGGCTCCAGCGTGCGGGTGAAATCCTTGAAGATGGCCTGGCGCTTGGTCACCAACTGCTGCGGGTGGGTGTCTTTGGGGGTGTCTTTGCAACCTAGTAAGACCATGGAGGCGACCAGCGTCAGAATACACAACGAAATGGTTTTAGACATGGGCAATTCGAAATTTGCTAAGGCGAGATGGAAAAAGAAAAGGCTGCATTGCTTTTTAAAACAATGCAGCCTAATTTCTGGTGCCCGGGGCCGGAATCGAACCGGCACGCCTTTCGGCGCGGGATTTTGAGTCCCGTGCGTCTACCAATTCCACCACCCGGGCGACGCGTTTAATGCAGCCCCAAATTATGGCACAGTGTGAACTATGAAATACCAAACCATTGAAGGCGCAATTGGAAAAACACCGCTGGTGGCGCTCCAGCGCATTGGGGCCGCTGAAAACGCTGCCCTTGGCAACGTGATTTTGGGCAAGCTGGAGGGCAACAACCCGGCTGGCTCGGTCAAGGACCGACCCGCGTTGTCCATGATTGTGCGGGCTCAGGAGCGCGGCGAAATCAAGCCTGGCGACACGCTGATCGAGGCCACCTCGGGCAATACCGGCATCGCGCTGGCGATGGCGGCGGCCATCAAGGGCTACCGCATGATTTTGATCATGCCCGAGGACTTGTCGATTGAGCGCGTGCAGACCATGAAGGCCTTTGGTGCCGAGCTGATCTTGACCCCCAAAAGTGGCGGCATGGAGTACGCCCGTGACCTGGCCGACCAGATGGTGGCGCAGGGCAAGGGCCGTGTGCTGGACCAGTTTGCCAATGCTGACAACCCGCGTGCGCACTACGAGACCACAGGCCCCGAGCTGTGGGAGCAAACGGGCGGCGAGATCACCCACTTTGTGAGCGCGATGGGGACGACCGGCACCATCACCGGGGTGTCCAAGTTTCTGAAAGAAAAGAACCCTGCCATTCGCATCATTGGTGCGCAGCCCTCTGAGGGTTCCCGCATTCCCGGCATTCGCAAATGG
>JANOLC010000205.1:0-5444 GCA_031419575.1 Burkholderiales bacterium
GTCACCGTGCTCAACTTGATGCTCGTTCAACTCCAGCATCACAGCGTCTTCAACGCCTAGCGCACGTGTCACCAAGTTTTTATAGGTTGACGTGGCAGCCTGTTCGGGCGTGATCATTCCGGCATCAATCTGCTCTTGAAGCAATGAATGATCTTTCGTGATTTGCTGAAGCTCCCCATTGCGTAGCCGATAGCAACGTGAGTCACCGATGTGGCCCAACATAAGGCAAGTGTCTTGAAAAACGCCTACCACCAGTGTGGTGCCCATGCCTGAATAGTGCGCATTTGAGTTAGCCGCATTAAAAATAGAACGATTGGCGTTGTCGACACAGATTTCAAGAGCGCGCCTGACTTCACGGGTTTTGGCCTGCTTGCCCGCCTCATTCAACCAGCGTGACATTTCTGATTTGATGAATGCAATCGCCATACCGCTGGCGATCTCGCCCGCGTTATAACCACCCATACCGTCCGCCAAGACACCCAACCGGGTTACTTCATCAAATGCCGCTGCATCTTCATTGTTGTCCCTGGCGCGTCCAGGGTCTGTTTTTGTGCAAAACGTATAAATCATTGCGTATTTTGTCTAAAGCTCAATGTCAGCGCCACCTTGATTGCCAGGTGAAGTTTTGGGTGCGGCGGGTGCCGAGTGAATCGCGGTTTTCTCAAACGTACTAATTTCTTCTAGCGAATTAATGGTGGTGGCCTGAAAATCGTTGGGTGCAGGTGTCGCAGCCACAATTGGCGACTGGAGCGCCATTGTCTTCTCGTTTTGACTGCCCGCCGCGAGCACGACAGCAGCGGATGATCTTTCTGCTACGCGCGAAAACCCTGCCTCACCCGACAAACTGGCCGTGACCTGGCGTAGGTCTGCTGCAAATTGATCACCATCTTGGTAACGCGTCTCGGGGCGCTTGCTCAAGGCCAATGCCACCAGATTGGCCAAACTTTCAGGCAACTCTTTTTTGATGATGCGGATATCGGGTGCTTCTTCATTGGCGATTTTGAACATCAGTTCAGCCATCGAGTCACCCCTGAAAGGCAAAACACCCGCCAACATCTGAAACAGCATCACACCCAGCGAATAGAGGTCGGAGCGTCCATCCACCTTTTTGCCTGCCAATTGCTCAGGCGACATGAAACTTGGCGTGCCCAGCACCATGCCGGTTTTGGTTTTGCTGGAATCTGTGATGCGCGCGATACCAAAGTCAGTGACTTTGACTGTATCACTCACGTTGTCAAACATGATGTTGGCTGGCTTGATGTCGCGGTGAACGACATTTTGTCGGTGCGCATAGGCCAACGCTTCGGCAACTCGACCCACGATGGACAGTACCTTGGTCACCGGCAGCAATTGACCTTCTTTGCACGCGTCTGCCAGATCTTTGCCCTTTAAAAACTCCATGGCGATGTAAGCTAAGTCGTGTTCTTCACCTGCATCAAAAATTGTCACAATATTTTGATGCTGCAAACGACCCGCCGTCTCGGCTTCGCGGAAGAACCGCTCACGCGCATCGACCAGCTCATCCCCTTCAAACTCTTGGCTCAGCGCCATGGTCTTGATGGCAACCACGCGGCCAATTTTAGGGTCTTTGCCCAAATAGACGATACCCATTGCGCCTTTACCCAACTCTTTTTCGACCTGATAGCGCCCCAACATAGGCTTTTCCACCGCGCCGCCATCCAGCAGCATGGTGCCACCGGGGTGCGCTCCACCACCGCCCAACATAACGGTTTCAGACAGGTTTTTGGCGCGGTTAAGTTTGGCCTTGATGTCTTTGTAGTTCGCATTGAACGCAGCCATGTGCTCATACACAGCCTGTGCCTTGTTGAACTGGCGCTTGCGCTCGAAATCAAGTGCCAGGCTGTACAAATTACCCATCACGGCCTCATTCATGGGTACGCGACGGAAACGATCAAAAGCCATGTCAAGCTGACCTTGGCCTTGCAAAGCAAGACCCATCATGCGGCTGGTTTCTGCCGACTCTTCATCCGACTTGATCTTGCCTGCCTCAGTCATCAGGAAGCGCTTGGTCGTGAGGGCCAAGTGGCCCAACACGAGCAGTGTTGCCGGAAACACCAACTTGAGCCACAACGCGGTACCGGACAGCAAACCGAACTCTGCCCCCAGTAGAACAATAAACAGGGCCAACGTGATGCCAGCAGCCATTCCTGCTGACAAACGCGGCAACGCCGCGATCACATATGCGGCAACGATCAAAAATATCACCAACGTCGCCCAAACGCCCCACCCGGGTTGCACGATGAAATGCTCACTGAGGATGCTGGACGTGATGTGGGCGATAGTCTCGGCGGGCGATAGCCCGGGATAGCCCGGCACAGGAAATTGAACACCAACACCCGCAGCCGTTGCACCGATGATGACAATTTTGTCCGCGTATTTGGACGCTGGGATCTTGCCATTCAGCACGTCATAAAAAGAGTCCACCACGAAGGCGGGCTTGCCGTCTTTGCCTTTGTAGAACTGCGGCAACATCAATGCTGACTCGTCGGTTTTAACCCGCAACTTGCCAATTTGCACGGACTCACCCGTGTTGAGTTTGATGTCGCCAGAGACCAAATTCAAACTTTTGACGGCCGCTAATAACGCCATTGATGGCACAGCTTTGCCAAAATAATTGACCAGCAGTGGCTCTTGTCGCACCGCTCCGTCAACATCCTGGAATTGATTCAGGTGGCCAATACCAGCCGCTGCGGCGCCTAACGATTCAATCGGTTGCTGTCCTTTAAAGGCGGGAACAGAAAACCCTGTGGTTTCATCCAGCGCACTCTTCAAGGCATAGGGCGGCAGCGGCTTATCGGGCTTGCCTTGCGGCTCGCCCAAGGTGAACACGGATGGCAGCAACACATTGCCGGCGTTTTTGATGCTGGCAGCAAGAATCGCGTCCGTGTCCAACGCCACCTCTGCCTCACTGATCACTTTGGCGAGTTGCTCGTTGGTTCCTGAAGGCACAACAGAGCCATCCGCTCCAGCTGCGACAGGACTACCCAAGACATCTTTCATCTTGCGGATGAACACCAAGCCACGGTCAACTTGCGGCTCAAAAAAGAAAGCCGTGTGAACGATGGTTTTGGCTTTGGCCGCTGCCAACTGGTCGATCAGTTTGGCATGCACATCACGCGGCCAGGGCCAGCGGCCAATGTTGGCAATACTTTGATCGTCAATGGCGATCACCGCGATCCGGTCCGATGACTGGCGTCCACTGCTGGTGCTGGCAAAGTCGTAAAAACGTCGCTCCAACGAACCAATGAAATCTGTTGCTGTGTGAAGGGCAATCACGGCAACCACAATCATCACACCAACGAACCAATCGGTACGCCAGAACTGACCCTGCTTTGAAGATAAAGAAATTGCCACGTCCTGCCCATGCTGAATATGCCGACCCACCGGATGGGAATCAACCACCTCTGCCAAATCGACTGATTCAGCGAGGTGTATTTCGAAAACGTTACGTTAGCAGACGCTGCCCTTGCCGACAAGAGACTTGTTCAAATTGCCTTGTCGTTTTTTTGCGAAAAGCGATTCTGCTCTGCGCACGAGCAACTATTCAGTCGTCGTGTTGCCGCTGCGCTGGCGCCGTTGCATGATTTTGCCCACACCGTAAACAAACAACGCGCCAACAGTGCCAAATACATAATGCCAACTTTTGCCTTGGGGCAGGTATTGAACCAAAGCAGGATCTGTCAAAGCCATGGTTCCCGCAATCCACCCTAACAACATTCCGCCAACGGTAATGATGAGGGGAAAACGATCCATCAGTTTCAGGACAATCTGACTACCACCCACGATGATGGGGATACTAACCAACAATCCAAATATGACCAGTGGCAATTGATGGGTTTCCCCAGCACCCTGGGCCGCCCCCGCAATAGCGATCACGTTATCAACGCTCATGACCAAGTCTGCAACGATAACCGTTTTGACTGCGCTCCAAAGCTTGTCGCTGGCGTGGATATTGTCATGGCCGCCATCATCTTCGGGGACCAGTAACTTGACCCCGATCCAAAGCAATAGCAAAGCGCCCACCAGCTTGAGGAATGGAACTTGGAGCAAAGTCAATGCAAATGCGATCAATATCACTCGCAAAACAATGGCTCCAACCGTCCCCCACAAAATGCCTTTGGTGCGCTGCTTTGGGGGAAGTCCACGGCAGGCCAAAGCGATGACAACGGCGTTGTCGCCGCCAAGCAGAATGTCGATCATGATGATTTGACCAACCGCCAGCCAAAAATGGGCTGTTAGGAACTCTTCCATGGTGCACCTTTTTATTCGCGCGTATCGCGCTCAAACAACAAAGCCGGATTGTCTCGCAAGAAATCCGGCTTTCTATTGTGGCTAACCACATCAACCAGCCGATGGGCTGGTGCCCAACTCGGGCTACTTCAACTGAGCCTTGAGCAGGTGCCCCAGCTCGGAGGGGTTGCGCGTGACGATAAAACCGCACTCTTCCATGACGGCCAATTTGGCATCTGCCGTATCGGCCCCACCAGAAATCAGCGCCCCAGCATGGCCCATCCGCTTGCCGGCAGGAGCCGTCACGCCAGCGATGAAGCCGACGATAGGCTTCTTCATGTTGGCTTTGCACCAGCGCGCAGCGTCTGCCTCGTCCGGGCCGCCAATTTCACCAATCATGATGACAGCGTCGGTGTCAGGATCGTCATTGAACGCCTTCATGACGTCGATATGTTTCAAGCCGTTGATAGGATCGCCACCAATGCCGACGGCCGTCGATTGACCTAGGCCGACTTCAGTCAACATGGCCACGGCTTCATAGGTCAATGTGCCTGAACGGCTGACCACGCCAATGCGTCCCTTGCGGTGAATGTGACCGGGCATGATGCCGATCTTGATCTCGTCTGGTGTGATCAAACCAGGGCAATTGGGTCCCAGCAGCAGCGTCTTTTTGCCGCCAGCGGCTTCCTTGGCACGCATGCGGTTGCGCACTTCCAACATGTCCTTGACGGGGATGCCTTCGGTGATGCAGATCGCCAGGTCCAAATCCGCCTCAACAGCTTCCCAGATAGCGGCCGCAGCGCCTGCGGGCGGCACGTAAATCACCGACACGGTGGCACCGGTCTGCGAAGCGGCTTCCTTCACCGAGGCGAAGATGGGAATGTTGAAAATCGACTCGCCCGCCTTTTTGGGATTCACACCCGCTACAAAGCAGTTTTTACCGTTGGCGTATTCTTGGCATTTTTCAGTGTGAAACTGACCGGTTTTGCCGGTAATGCCCTGCGTGATGACTCGCGTGTCTTTGTTGATGTAGATGGACATTTGATGTTTCTCCGGGCTTATTTCTTGACGGCGGCCACGATTTTGGTCGCAGCTTCAGCCATGGTGTCGGCGGCGATGATGGGCAGGCCACTCTCGGCCAGCATTTTCTTGCCCAACTCGTCGTTGGTGCCCTTCATGCGCACCACCAGCGG
>JANOLC010000206.1:0-7798 GCA_031419575.1 Burkholderiales bacterium
CCCGCAATGTGCCGTCCCTTGTCGCCTATGGTGATACTTTTTATCTGTGCTGATGGGTGCAGGTATTAAGCCGGATAAATTAAATAGTTCAAGTTTTTTCATCTCGCCTGCATCCAAACGCCAACCCCTTGCGTTCTATAACCAGAACGCGATGTTGCGTTCGGTTCAACCCCACTTCAGGAAGCAGACCTCATGAAAACTTTCACGCTTAACAGCCGCTCACTCATTTCCGCCGCATTGCTGGCCTTGCTCGCTGCCGGCGCACAGGCTCAACCGGTGGCGCGCGACGGCGTATTGGCAGATGCCGCAGGCCGCACCGTGTACACCTTTGACAAAGACGAAATGAACAAGAGCAATTGCGCAGGTGGTTGCCTGACCGCCTGGCCCGTCTTTGCGGCCAGTGCGGGTGCGGCTGCACAGGGCGACTTTGGCCTGATCGAAGCCAGCGGTGCCAAGCAGTGGACGGTCAAGGGCAAGCCGCTGTACTACTTTGCAGGCGACACCAAAGCGGGCGAGCGCAATGGTGAAGGCAAGGGCGGTGTCTGGCACATGGTGTCCGCTGCCAAGTAAATCAGTTTCAATATCAAAGCGACAGGGTGCTGCCCCCTCTTTTCCCGTTTTTGGAATTTGGCATGATGTGTCAATTCACATGGGGAGGCAGACCTGATGGACGACCGCGACGACGTTGAGCGACTTTTGTCACGCATTGCACTGCGTGATGCCACCGCATTGAAAACGCTGTACCACCTGACGGCGAGCCGCCTGCTGGCGGTGGCCTTCAGGGTGATGCAGGACCGGGCCTTGGCCGAAGATGTGTTGCAAGAGGTGTTTGTGACCGTGTGGAACCAGTCTGCCCAGCGTGCATCGGGCCAGAGCCTGACGCTGGCCTGGCTGTGTGTGGTAACCCGCAACCGGGCCATCGACGCGCTGCGCAAGAAGAAACCCGAGACACCCCTGCACTGGCACGACGGCGATGGCCAAGAGCATTTTCACGATATACCCGATGCGACTGGCTCGCCACTGGACAACTTGCTGGCCCACGAAGACGGCTGGCGCTTGGGGCAGTGCCTGGGTGGGCTGGAGGGCGAACCGCGCCAGGCGGTGTTGCTGGCGTTTTATGAGGGCTTGACCCACATGGAGATTGCAGACCGTATGCACCACCCCTTGGGCACTGTCAAAGCCTGGACGCGGCGGAGCCTGCTGCGCCTCAAAGGTTGCCTGGAGGCCACCGCATGAACTGGTACCACCACCCGCAGGCCGTCGATCAACTGGCCTCAAGTTATGTGTTGGGCACCTTGCAGGGCCGTGCGCGCCAACGATTTGAAACCGTCATGTACCAGCGCCCCGAGGTGGCCACTGCGGTAGACGCGTGGACTCAAAGGCTGGTGCCCCTGCTCACCGGCTTGCCGCCCCTGACTCCGTCGGACGGACTGTGGGACACCATTGCCCTGCGCGCAGACATCCTGGAAGCTCGCGCGAAAACAGCAACCGTACCCTGGTGGAAGCGATGGCTGGCCCCTATTCCGGCAGGTGCCCTGGCCATGGGCCTGGTGCTGGGCAGCGTGGCACCCGTGTTGTGGCACATCCAGAACGCCAGCCAGACCGAGCTCCCCGAAAGCTATGTGGGGGTATTGGCCACGGCTGAAGGCAAGCCGGGGCTGATTGTGTCGAGCCTGCGCGAAGGCAGGGTGGTTGACATCAAGCAGGTCAAAGCGGTGGCCGTGCCCGTGGGCGCCGGGCTGTTCCTGTGGCGCATCGACAGCGAAGGGCACGCCGCACCGCTGGGGGCCTTTGGGCCAATGCGCCCAGTTGGCAAGAACAAGTGGGCCAAGATGGCGCTTAGCGAACCGGCAGAAAAAGTGTTCTTCCCGGCTGTTGAGTTGGCGGTAAGTGTTGAGCCCCTGGGCAGCACGCCAGCGGTGCCAGGTGGGGCATTTGTTTACCGGGGGTTGTGCGGGAAGTTGTGGCGGTGAATACGTGCCAGGCTTACGCTTTTCTAGTCATTCGCCCGTATCTTGTTCACCAGTGCCGTCGTCGAATACCCATCCACAAACGGGATCGCCAGCGCCCGCCCGCCGTAGGCCTCCACCACTTTGGTTTCTTGCAACTTGCTCATGTCGTAGTCACCGCCCTTGACCAGCAGGTCGGGTCGCAGCTCGGTGATCAGCTCGGTGGGGGTGTCTTCGTCAAACCAGGTGACCAGGCTCACGCTGGCGAGAGCGGCCATCACATAGGCACGGTCTACCTCGCTGTTCAGGGGCCGGTCCGGCCCTTTGCCCAGGCGGCGGGCCGAGGCATCGGTGTTCAATGCCACCACCAGGCTGCCACCCAACGCGCGCGCTTGCGCCAGGTACACCACGTGGCCCCGGTGCATCACATCAAACACGCCGTTGGTGAACACAACCGGACGCGGCAACTGGGCCACGCGCACCAGGGCCTCGGTGCGGCGACACAGCTTGTCAGACAGCGATAACAGCCCGGTTTGGACGGATGAATCAGGGGGCGATGTGGGTGCTGCTTGGGTCATGCGGTGGATGCTAGCAGGCTAAACTACTTTCACGATGAACCTGATTCCCATTGACGTTGACAGCATCCAGGTCGGGCGGCGGCTGCCGTTTTCGCTGCGCTCGTCGCAGGGGATTTTGCTGGCACAAAAAGGTTTTTTGGTGGAGTCCAAAGCGTATCTGATCAGCATGGTGGGCAGCGGGGTTGAGCTGTTTGTGGACGTGACCGAATCCGATGTCCAGCGCCGTGCCTATGTGGGCAAGCTGTATGAGCTGGTGCAAGAAGACAAGCCGCTGGGCCAGATTGCGGTGATGAATTTGACCTCCAACGATCTGGCATTGAACCAGGCCGTGGGTGACGACACGCCCGACTGGCTGGACATTCAGGTGCAGGCCAATGCCATTTTGCGTGACCACAACCCGGAGCATTTCACCGCCCGGCTGGATCGCTTGCAGGCGCAGGTCAACCGCTACGCCAAGCGCAACCCTGACGGCACCCTGTTTGCGCTGATTCACCTGTCATGCACCGAACTGACCCTGTACAGCGCCACCCACGCCTTGCTGGTGGGTGTGATGTGCAGCCTGGCCGCGCGCGAGGTGCTGAACTGGTCGCCCGAGCTTGAGGCCACCTTGTGCAAGGCCGCCCTGAGCATGAACATTGGCATGATGGATTTGCAAGACCGCCTGGCCGCCCAACCCGAGGCACCCACCGGGGCGCAACGCCAGCAGATCGACCAGCACGTGGCCGCATCGCTCAACCAGCTCAGGCAGCTGGGTGTGACCGATGTGACGTGGTTGGACGCCGTGCGTGGCCACCACTCGCGCGGGCCGGGCACGTTGGCCAGCATGACACCGGGGCAGCGCATGGCGCGTTTGATTCGCCGGGCCGACACCTTTGCCGCCCGCCTGGCCCCCCGCGCTACGCGCTCGCCCAACTCACCCGCCGCGGCCATGCAGGCGATTTATTTTGACGAAGACCGGCAAATTGATGAAGCGGGTGCTGCGCTGATCAAGGCCGTGGGCGTGTACCAGCCGGGCTCATTTGTGCGGCTCACCAACAACGAGATTGCGGTGGTGGTGCGACGCGGCGCCAACACCACCACACCACGCGTGGCGGTGCTGGTTAACCGCGAGGGCATGCCCACGGGCGAGCACGTGACCCGCGACACCAGCCTGCGTGAGTACCGCATTGTGGCCAGTGTGCCGCACCGCGATGTGAAGATTCAAATCAACCTGGAGCGGTTTATGCCGCTGACCTCGGGCGCAAACGACCGGCCTTGGTAGCTCAAGCAAGCTCCGTCACACACTGCACAGCTTGGTGACCACCCAGTCAATAAACTTGGGGGCACTAGTTAGGCGGGCCACCACTTCACCGTTGGCACGGCTGGTCACTTCGATGGATCGAGGCTTGAAGAACCCGGCATCTATTTCAGACACCTCGTAACCCATGGCCTGGGCCAAGTCGCGCGCTTCAGCCTCGTTGCGAAACTTAACCACATCGCGCTGCAAACGGGCAATGTGGCGGGCGCGCACTTGCTCGCGCAGGGTAGTTTCCTGGTCACCACCGGCGTGGCTTTGGCGAACACGGGGTACATCGAACTCACGCTCGATGCGGCTCACCAGCAGCTTGGGGTCGCCGCCCGGACCAACCACAACAAGATAATCTTTAAGGGCAGCGATTGCTTGCGGCAGCTTCAGCTCCATCAGCTCTGAGGCCAGTGCCACCACTTGTGGGCTGGGGCCAAAGGTGCGCAGGTAATAGCGCTTTTCCAACATGTCAGCCAGGGCTTTGCGGCTTTCAAACTCGCCCGAGGCCACCATGCCCCGCGCAAACGACTGCCCCAATGACATATCGGCGCGCGCCAAGCGGTCACGCAGGGTGGCCAGGTCGGGGTAGAGCTTTAACGCGGTTTGCCATTGGGCTTCCTGGGTGTCGGCTTCTTGTTTGCGCCGGGCCAGGTCATGGGCTTGCACCAGCTCACTGGCACGCAGGCGTGCTTCTTTTTCAAGGGCTTGCGCCTGCATAGCCTGGGTGGCGGTGAACAGTGCGGCATCATCGTCCAACAGAGCGTCGTAATCTTCGCGCTGCGCAGGGTCGCTGAGCACCGCATAAGCCGCATTGATATGCGCCATGGCCATGTCGGTGCCAGTGAATTTGTCGGGGTGGTAGCGGCTGGCCAATGCGCGGTAGGCCGCCACAATCACCACGTCTTCCGCTTGCGGGCTCAGGCCCAAAACCTGATAGTGATTGAGTGCGCCGCTCATGCCAGCGCACGCCCCTCGCCCAAGGGCGGGGCAGTGACAGCCCCGATAGCTGTAAAGGCAGAAAAGACGGGCATGTCGGTCATGACTTCAATGCTAGCAGTCTCTTTGCATGCCTTAAGCTTACCCTGACGAAAATGTCTTTACAGGCTGTGTCTGTCACACCCATGAACCTTGTTGCTGTTGATATTGAATCCATTCGCATCGGCTTGCCGCTGCCTTTCTCCCTTCGGGGCGAGGGCGGTATTTTGCTGGCCAACAAAGGCTTTGTGGTGGCGTCACGGGATGATTTGGAGTGGATTCGTGGACGGGGCCTGAACTTCTACGTTGACGTGGACGAGTCCGACAACTTGATGCGTGCCTTTGTCGGCAAGATGTACGAGCTGATCAATGACGAGATTCCGTTGGGCAAGATTGCCGATGTGCGATTGAGTTCGGGCGACTTCGATCTGGGCAAGCAAGAGACAGATGACCGGCCCGACTGGCTCAATTTGCAGCAGCAATGCAGAAGCTTGTTGCGCGACTTCAGTCCCGTCAATTCAAGCGGAGCACCGGTTTATTTCTCCGACCGCATCGACCACCTGCAAGCGACACTCAGCCGCCATTCACGCCGCAACCCTGACGGCACGCTGTTCGCCCTGATTCATTTGTCAGCCACTGAGGTCCGCATGTACAGCGCCACCCATGCCATGCTGGTCAGTGTGATGTGCGGGCTGGCCGCGCGCGAGGTGCTGAACTGGCCGCGCGAGCTGGAAGACCGTTTGTGCAAAGCCGCGTTGACCATGAACATTGGCATGACCGATTTGCAGGATCGCTTGGCCGGTCAGGCCGAATCGCCCAACGCCACCCAGCGCCAGATGATTGAAGAGCACCCCGTACGCTCACATCACATGCTGAGACAGCTGGGTATCAACGACGAAGCCTGGCTGGAAGCCGTGCGTGATCACCACACCAAAATGCCTGGGCCCCTGGAGCCGCGCCCTGAAGGCCAGCGCATGGCGCGCCTGATTCAGCGTGCCGACATGTTTGCTGCGCGACTGGCCCCCCGTGCGTCCCGCGTGCCGATTTCCCCCGCCGCCGCCATGCAGGCCGCTTACTTTGACGAAAACCGCAAAATTGACGAAGCCGGCGCGGCGTTGATCAAAGCGGTGGGTATGTACCAGCCTGGCTCGTATGTGCGCCTGGCCACCAATGAAGTGGGGGTGGTGGTGCGTCGCAGCGCCAGTATCTCAACGCCCTATGTGGCGGTGGTCATCAACCGCGATGGCATGCCCACAGGCGAACCTGTCATTCGCCAGACCAGCTTTAGAGAAAACCGCGTGTTGACCAGTGTGGCCCACCGGGAAGTGAAAGTTCAGATCATTCTGGAGCGGTTTTTGCCGCTGACCGAAACCAATCCCTCGCGGCGATTCAACTGACTCGCGACAACTCTTTGCGGTATTTGTTCAAGTCTTGCACCGAAGTGAAGCTGCGCTCCAACAGCAAGCTCAGGTTGTGCAGTATTCGGTCCACCACCTTGGTCTCCCACACCGCGTCAAAGTTGATTTGCTTGTCCAGCCAGTGCTCCAGCCACTCGGGGTTGGGCAAGCGGCTTTGAATGGTGTCGCGCGGAAACAATGACTTGTTGACGTGCAGGTTGGTGGGGTGCAGCGCCTGGGCGGTGCGCCGCGCACTGGCCATCAGCACACCCACTTTGGCGAATGCCGACTTGGCTTCCAGCCCAAAGTTGCCAATCGCACGTTTCATGTACTTGAGGTAAGCGCCACCGTGGCGCGCCTCGTCCTGGCTCAGACGGGTGTAGATATGCTTGATAACCGGCTCGGTGTGCCATTCGCTGGCACGGCGGTACCAGTGGTTCAAGCGGATTTCACCGCAAAAATGCATCATCAAGGTCTCTAGCGCGGGAGCAGGGTCAAATTCAAAGCGCACGTCGTGCAATTCAGCCTCGGTGGGCACCAGCTCGGGCCTGAAGCGGCGCAAGTACTCCATCAACACCAGCGAGTGCTTTTGCTCTTCAAAAAACCAGACCGACATAAACGCGCAGAAATCGCTGTCGCCCCGGTTGTCACGCAAAAACATCTCGGTCGCGGGCAGTGCAGCCCACTCGGTGATGGCGTTCATTTTGATGGTTTTGGCCTGCTCGTCCGACAACTGTGCTGGGTCAAACGAATCCCAGGGAATGTCTTTGGCCATGTCCCACCGGACTGCCTCGAGCTGTTTGAAGAGTTCTGGATACAGCATGAAAGATGATCCTATAAAGCGGATTTGATTTTAAAACTGGAATGTGTAAATTGTCTTACACAGCAAGAATACCACCTATTGCAAATAAATACTATTGAGTCATAATATTACCTATTCGTTTTAAAACCCCATTTTTTTTGCGCCTCCAGCCTACTTCTCCCATGACACCGCCCCTGAAAATCGCCATCGTCGGCTCCGGTATCTCCGGGCTGGCAGCGGCGCACGCCCTGCAAGGCCGTGCCGACATCACCTTATTTGAGGCGGGGGATTACTTTGGTGGGCACACGCACACAGTTGATGTCACCCTGCCCACACTTAGTGGCCCGGTCACGCATGGCGTGGATACCGGTTTTCTGGTGTTCAACGAGCGCACCTACCCCAACCTGATCAAGTTGCTGGTCGACTTGAAGGTGAGCACCACCAAGTCCGATATGTCGTTTTCGGTCAAAACTCCCACCGGGGGTCGTGCCGGACAAACGCTGGAGTGGAGCGGCACCAGCCTGAACACCGTGTTTGCCCAACGGCGTAATTTGGTGAACTGGCGCTTCCTCACCATGCTGCGCGACGTGGTGCGCTTTAACGCCATGGCCACCAAGTTGGCGCAAGCTGGCCAAGACACTGAGCTGATGCAGCCGCTGGACCAATTTTTACGCCGCCACGACTTCTCCGCCGAGTTTCGCGACTGGTATTTTTTACCCATGATTGGTTGTATCTGGAGCTGCCCGCTGGACCAGATGCTGCAGTTCCCCGTGGCCACCATGATCAGGTTTTGTCATAACCACGGCCTGATT
>JANOLC010000207.1:0-4204 GCA_031419575.1 Burkholderiales bacterium
CGGCACGTCGCGCACCAGCACCGGCACGCTGTCCAGCCCGGCGAGTTTGGCCGCCCGAAAGCGCCGCTCGCCCGCGATGATCTCGTACTTGCCCTCATTGGCCCCGGCTTTGAGCTGGCGAACCAGAATGGGCTGCATGATGCCCTGCGCCTTGATGCTCTCGGCCAGCTCATACAGCGCGCCCTCGTCCATGCGGGTGCGCGGCTGGTACTGGCCCGCCACCAAGTCGGTGAGCAACAGGGACGCTGGCAAACCGGGGTTGGGCGCTGAGGCGTTTTGCGGGGTTTCGTCGACTTTGGGGCCGAGCAAGGCCTCCAGTCCCATCCCCAGCCCTTTTGGTTTTTTGGTTGCCATGTGTTCCTCTGTTTTCGTTCTTTAAGTTTTTTCGACTTGCTGCAATTTCAATAGCAAGCTATGTCCATCTGGCCAGGACTTCAGGTCGGATGCGGCATTGATATGACCGCACGAGCCGTAATCCACAAAGTCACTGCCCCATGACCCGGCAAACAGCTGGGCCCGCGCCAGACTGCAATACGGGTCATTGTGGCTGCCCAGCACCATGCTGTTGAAGGGCAGTTTTTGCAAACAAATAGGCGACCAACTGGTCAACACCGGCCGCAGTTCTTCACGTTCCGCATCACCAGGGGCCACCAAAAAAGCGCCATCGACCCGATGCGTGTTGCGCGAGATGGCCGCCCAGGCAGCTACCAACAAGCAACCCAGACTGTGCGCGACCAGAGTGATGGGCTGCGCGGGGCTCTGCGCCAACACCACCTCTTCCAGCCGAGTAATCCAGTCGCCGCGCAAGGGCCTATCCCAATCGTGCTGCTCAACGCGCTGGTAGCCATAAACCGTCTCCCACAGGCTTTGCCAGTGCTCGGAGCCGGAGTTCTGCCAACCCGGCAGAGTGAGGGTGGTGTGGATGGTCAAAGGGCTCCTTACATCGTCGCGATGCGTTGCACCATTTCTTCGGCAAACGTCACATACGCCTGAGCGCCCTTGGAAGCCGGGTCAAACACCACGCCGGGCAAGCCATAACTCGGTGCCTCGGCCAGGCGCACATTGCGGGGAATGACGGTTTTGAAAAGTTGTCCTTTGGCGCTGTATCGCCCTTCCAGCTCCTGGCTTACCTGTGATTGCAGCGTGATGCGGGGGTCAAACATGACACGCAGCAAGCCAATAATTTTTAACTCACCATTCAGGTTGGCATGGACCTGCTTGATGCTGTTGACCAAGTCTGCCAACCCTTCCAGCGCAAAGTACTCGCACTGCATGGGCACGATCACGCCGTGGGCACAACACAAACCATTGAGCGTGAGCATCGACAGCGACGGCGGGCAGTCAATCAGAATAAAGTCGTAGTCGGCCGCGACCTCTGCCAGTGCGGCTTTCAGGCGTTTCTCGCGCCGCTCCAGGTTCACCAGCTCTACCTCACCCCCGGCCAGCTCGCGGTTGGCACCCAGGATGTCGTAGCTGCAACCGGATTCAATCAACTTGGGGCTTTTGACCCGCGCCTCGGCCACGGTGGATGACTCCAGCATGACATCGTAAATGCTGAGTTCCAGCTTGCGTTTGTCCACCCCTGAGCCCATGGTAGCGTTGCCTTGAGGGTCCAAGTCAACCATCAAAACCCGTTGCCCCACCTTGGCCAGCCCAGCGGCCAGATTGACCGTGGTGGTGGTCTTGCCAACGCCACCTTTTTGATTGGCAATGCAGAAAATTTTGGCCATGCGGTTGGTGTCGTTATTTGAAAAATTGACTATTTATCTACTTGGTGAAGGCCAGCTTGATGCCAAAGCCAATCAAGAAAAGGCCTGCCAGTTTTTGCAGCGCGCTGGTGAGTACTGGGTTGGCGCGAATGCGCTCAGCCATGGTGTGAGTGATAACCACGACGCTGATGCAGTACACGAAACCCAGCACCGCCACCGTAGCCGCCATCACACCAAACGTGAGCATCCCCTGGTGCATGACGGGGTCAATAACTGCGGGAAAAACGCCACATAAAACATGATGGCCTTGGGGTTGAATACGGTAATCAACATGGACTGCCGAAAGTAGTGTCCCGGTTTAATGTCCAGCAGGGGCTTGGCACCCGGTTTGGCGGTTAACATTTTGAATCCAAGCCACGCCAGGTAAGCGGCCCCGAACCACTGCAACGCATGAAACAACAACGGATTGGCCGCCAAAATGGCCGCCACGCCAGCCACCGTGAGCCATAGCAAAATTTGGTCACCCACCAGCAAGCCAAACACCGAAGCCACGCCGCCCGCCACACCGCCCTTGCCGGTTGAGGTGATGATGGCCAGATTACCGGGGCCGGGTAAAAACAACAGCAACACGAAAGCCGCAACGAACGCACCGAAATCCGAGATACCAAACATGGGGATTTTCTTTCTGGGGATGAGTTGAGTTTACGTGATGGGATTTGCCCTCATCCACACAATGCATCGCTCCGCATCCAGCCCCGGCACAACCAGTTGTTCCACGTGAAACACTTTCACGTCAGACGGCAAAGCTGCCATCTCATCCGCCGGGTTCTTCCCCTTCATGGCCATCCAAATGCCCTGCTCTGCCAACGCCGCCTTCGACCAGTTCGTAAAGTCAACCAAAGACGCAAAGGCCCGCGAACTAATGGCTTGGTATTTGTCCGTGAGGTTTTCAACCCGCGCATGAACACCGCGCAGATTGGGCAACTTGAGCGACACCGCCACCTGTTGAATAAACGCCGCCTTTTTTGCGACTGTGTCCACACAATCCACTCGAATCTCCGGGCAGCAAATGGCAATCACCGCACCAGGCAGGCCCGCACCGGAACCCACATCAAGCAGGCGCAAGTGCTCAGTGGTCGTTGCAACGGCTGGCATTTTCTCGATCTGAGCCCGCAGCGATTCGATGACTGCCAGGCTGTCCAGCAGGTGGTGCGTCAGCATTTCAGCCGGGTCACGCACAGCCGTCAGGTTGTAGACCTTGGTCCATTTCTGGATCAGAGCGAGGTAGGCGAACAGGTTGTCCACTTGGGCCACAGACAAATCAAGCCCCAGTTGAGGGGTGGCCTGTTCCAGCTGAACACGTAACGATGCTTCAGTCATCCGCTTACTCCCAGCCCGACATCACAATGCCACCACTTCAACGGCTTCTACCTTCTTGCCACCCGCGGGCAATTGAGTGAATTGCTGGTAGCCCCGCTTCTTCAAGTGCACCAGCAACAGCGAGATAGACGCTGGCGTGATGCCCGAAATGCGTGAAGCCAGCCCCAGAGTTTCAGGGCGGTGCTTGTGTAGAGTTTGCCGCGCCTCAAAACTGAGTGCGGTAACTTGCAGGTAGTCCATGTCGACGGGCAGCTTCAAGTGCTCAAAATGAGCCGCCCGCTCCACCTCACCCCGCTGACGATCGATGTACCCGGCGTACTTGATGGAGATTTCAACCTGCTCAACCACGGCATCACGGAAACTGGTTTCACGTGAAACATCTGCACCATCAACTGCTTTTTCTCCCGCATAGCGCCCTTCGGCCATTGCCATCAGCTCGGAATAACTCACCTCTGGCCTGCGCAGCAAATCAGCCAGGCTGTATTCGTGCTCCAACGCTTTGCCAAATACCCGCTCTGCTTCAGCGACCTCCAGGTTTTTGGGGCTCACCCAAATCGACCGCAGGCGCTCTGTTTCACGTGAAACAGCGTCGCGCTTGCGGCTGAAAGCATCCCAGCGCGCGTCGTCCACCAACCCCAGTTGCCGCCCTAATTCGGTCAGGCGCATGTCGGCGTTGTCTTCGCGCAGTTGCAAGCGAAACTCGGCCCGGCTGGTGAACATGCGGTACGGCTCGCTCACGCCCTTGGAAATCAGGTCATCGACCAGTACACCCAAGTAGGCCTGGTCGCGCCCGGGCACCCAAGTGTCTTGCGTCCACTGGGTTTTGGCCCCAGCCTGCAGCGCCGCGTTGATGCCCGCAAACATACCCTGCGCAGCGGCCTCTTCATAACCGGTGGTGCCGTTGATTTGCCCAGCAAAAAACAACCCGTTAATGGCTTTGGTCTCAAAACTGCTCTTCAAACCGGTCGGGTCAAAGTAGTCGTACTCAATCGCATCGCCGGGGCGCAGGATGTGCGCGTTCTCCAGACCCGCCATGGAGCGCACCAGCTCATATTGAATGTCAAACGGCAGGCTGGTCGAGATGCCGTTGGGGTAGTACTCGTTGGTCGTCAGAC
>JANOLC010000208.1:0-4579 GCA_031419575.1 Burkholderiales bacterium
CGCTGCCCGGCTACTACGGCCTGGTGGAAGGTTCCTGGAAGCACTTTGCCAAAGCCTGGGGTGTGGATTTTGAATGGATCAAAGGCCGTTTCGCTTCCCCTGCCATGATGGGCAAGCCCGGTATCACCGTATCGCGCTGGATTGACGGCGTGCTGGAGAAAAACGAGTTGATCGATCAGGACTCCAACCTGCGCGCGGTAGTGTTCTGGGGCCATGCACCCAACTCTCAGACACGCGGGCTGGAGATGAAACGGGCTATGGACAAGCTGGATTTGCTGGTGGTGGTCGACCCTTATCCGTCAGCCACAGCCGCCATGGCCGCCATGCCCGGCAAGGCGGAGGACTTGAATGCCAACCGGGCGGTTTACTTGCTGCCCGCCGCAACCCAGTTTGAAACCACGGGTTCCGTGACCGCGTCCAACCGCTCGATTCAATGGCGCGAAAAAGTCATTGAGCCGCTTTGGGAAAGTCGCAGTGATCACATGATCATGTACCAGTTGGCCGATAAGCTGGGCTTTGGCAAAGAACTGGTCAAGAACTACAAGCTGCAAAAAGTCAAAGGCATGGACGAACCCGTGCCAGAGGACATTCTGCGTGAAATTAACAAGTCCTTGTGGACGATTGGCTACACCGGCCAAAGCCCTGAGCGCCTGAAAGCACACATGCGCAACATGCACATGTTCGACGTGAAAACGCTCAAGTCCAAAGGCGGCAAAGACAAGGAAACCGGCTACGACACCACGGGTGATTACTTTGGCCTGCCGTGGCCCTGTTACGGCACGCCCGAACTCAAGCACCCCGGCTCCCCCAACCTGTACGACACGTCCAAACACGTGATGGAAGGTGGTGGTAACTTCCGTGCCAACTTTGGCGTGGAGCGCGAAGGCAAGAGCTTACTGGCCGAAGACGGCTCGCATTCCAAAGGTTCGGACATCACTACGGGCTACCCCGAATTTGATCATGTGCTGCTGAAAAAACTGGGCTGGTGGGACGACCTGACCGAGGACGAGAAAAAAGCCGCCGAGGGCAAAAACTGGAAGACCGACATGTCCGGTGGTATTCAGCGCGTGTGCATCAAGGTGCACGGCGTACATCCGTTTGGCAATGCCAAGGCCCGCGCGGTGGTGTGGAATTTCCCTGACGCGATTCCCCAGCACCGCGAGCCGCTGTACGGCAACCGGGCAGATTTGCAAGCCAAGTACCCAACCCATGACGATAAAAAAGCCTTTTGGCGCTTGCCCACGCTGTACAAAACCATTCAGGAGAAAAACATCGCTGACAAGGTGCATGAAAAGTTCCCGTTTGTCATGACCTCGGGCCGCTTGGTGGAGTACGAAGGCGGCGGCGAAGAGACCCGCTCCAACCCGTGGCTGGCCGAGTTGCAGCAAGAGATGTTCATTGAGATCAACCCGGCGGTTGCGTCAGCCAAAGGCATACGCAATGGCGACCGGGCCTGGGTCTCATCGCCCACTGGTGCGCGGCTGAATGTGCAAGCGTTGGTGACCGAGCGTGTCGGGCCAGACACGGTATTCATGCCCTTCCATTTCTCGGGTCGCTGGCAAGGCGCGGACATGCTGGCGTACTACCCCAATGGCGCTGCACCCGTGGTGCGTGGGGAGGCCATCAACACGGCGACCACGTACGGGTATGACAGCGTCACGATGATGCAAGAGTCCAAGACCACCGTTTGTAACGTAGAGAAAGCATAAGAGGCTCGATATGGCAAGAATGAAATTCGTCTGTGATGCCGAGCGTTGCATTGAATGCAATGGCTGCGTCACCGCCTGCAAAAACGAAAACGAAGTGCCCTGGGGCGTCAATCGTCGCCGGGTGGTCACGCTGAATGACGGCGTGCCGGGCGAAAAATCCATCTCGGTGGCCTGCATGCATTGCAGCGATGCACCCTGCATGGCCGTGTGCCCGGTCAACTGCTTTTACCGCACTGACGAAGGCGTGGTGCTGCATGACAAAGATGTATGCATTGGCTGCGGTTACTGCTCATATGCCTGCCCGTTTGGCGCACCACAGTTCCCGTCACAAGGCACGTTTGGTGTGCGCGGCAAGATGGACAAGTGCACCTTTTGCGCCGGTGGCCCCGAAGTCAATGGCAGCCAGGCCGAGTTCGAAAAATACGGCCGCAATCGTCTGGCCGAAGGTAAGCTGCCTGCCTGCGCCGAGCAGTGTTCCACCAAAGCTTTGTTGGCTGGCGACGGTGACGTAGTGGCCGATATCTTCCGCAACCGTGTGCTCAAACGCGGCAAGGGAGCTGAGGTGTGGGGCTGGGGTACTGCCTATGGTTCCAAACAAGCCGGGCAGCCACCAGCGGGTGGTGTAGCCGCCACTGCGGGAGTGAAATCATGATTCGGAAAATGACATTTATTGCGGTGACGATGTCCATGGCGTGCACATTCACGTTGAGCGGGTGTGGCGAGAAACTGCAAACGCTGGACACTGCCGCCAAACAAGATGGTGCCGCTTACCTTGGAACTGGCAGCCCGTATGTGACCAGCGGCTGGAAGCCGGGCGACAAGGCTAGCTGGGAGTCTCATCTGCGGGCACGGGCGCAGAATAGTCAAAACGACTTTTCCAAAGCAAACTGAGTGGGAGTCCCCATGATACGGTCATTATTTGCTTCACTTTTGATAGCGGCTGGAGGGTTGGGGGCTACCCTGGCCCAAACCACAACGGCTGCGCCAGCGGTCGTGGCTCCGGCCGCGGCAGTGGCTGCAACGCCCGCTGTGCCTGTGGCTGGCATCCAAAGTCAGAACATTTTTGAAGTCAAACCCGATGCCAGTGCCGAGCCCGGTTATGCCGCTCAAAGCAATGCCGAACGGGCCAAAGTCCAGCCGGGCAACAACGCACCGGTTTGGCGGCAAGTCGGCACGGGCATGGCGGGCTACAGTAGCCTGCCTAAGTCCGAGGCACCTGAAGCCGGGGTGTTGATTCAGCCCACTGTTCAATACCCGGGCTCGCGCTTGACCACCGCGGGTGAAGCCTGGCGCCAGGTGCGCAACAACCTGATCATTCCCTACGGTGGCGCGCTGCTGTTGATCATTGCGGGTGCCATCGCCCTGTTTTACTGGCGTGTGGGCATGATCAAGCTGCATGGCATACCCACCGGTCGAAAAATTGAACGCTTCACCCCGTTTGAGCGCTCGGCCCATTGGGCTAACGCGATTGCGTTTGTGATTTTGGGGGTGTCTGGCCTGGTGATGGCCTTTGGCAAATTTTTCATCCTGCCGGTGATTGGTACCACCCTGTTTGGCTGGCTCACCTATGCGCTTAAAAACATGCACAACTTTGCCGGGCCGGTATTTGCGGTGTCCCTGGTGGTGGTGCTGTTGACATTCGTGAAAGACAACCTGCCCGCCAAGGGTGACCTGAACTGGCTGCTCAAAGGCGGTGGTTTGTTCAGTGGCAAAGAGTTGGCGTCGGGCCGCTTTAACGCGGGCGAGAAAATGGTTTTTTGGGGCGGCGTGTTTTTGCTGGGCTTCATCGTCGTGGGTTCGGGTTTGGTGCTGGACAAGCTGGTGCCCGGCCTGGTGTTTGAGCGCAGCACCATGCAAATTGCCCACATGGTTCACGCCGTTGCTACCGTCGCCATGGTCTGCCTGTTCATGGGCCACATCTACATCGGCACCCTGGGCATGGAGGGTGCTTACCAAGGTATGGAGACTGGCTATGTCGATGAAACCTGGGCCAAAGAGCACCATGAGGACTGGTACAACGATGTCAAGTCTGGCAAAGTTCCGGTGCAGCGCAGCACGGGCTCGCCCGCTGTGCAGCCCGTGGTGTCCGCGCAGGCTTGAGCTTGTTTGAATGGGCCGTACCCGGTTTTTGGCGTTTTTGATTTAGGACATCACCATGAAAAAGATCATTGTTCCCCTGTTACTGGCGTTTGTTGTGGGCGCTGCATTTGCCAAACTTCCCGCGTTGAGCGACGAGGCCAAAGCCAAGGCGGCTGAAGCGGCAGCCAAAACCGCGTGGAGTGGCAAGGTCGATGCCTACTTGCTGTGCAAGTCGCAAGACAAGTCGGCCGCCCATTTCTACAAGACTGCCAAAGCAGAAGGTAAAGAAACCAAACCTGCACCAGCCATGCCTGCCTGCGTGGATGCCGGGCCATTTGTGTACCCACCCGCACCCGTGGCGGCTACTGCAGTGCCTGCGGCACCGGTGCCAGCCGCCGCACCGGCGACACCCGCCAAGAAATCTTGAGCTTGACGGCCACGGCCCAGTACACCCCGCGTCTGACCCAGGCCAAAGCGCCGCTCACACGCGAGACCGTAGCGGTCAACGAGTTTGGCGAATCGGTTCCCATCTCCATCCCCGCAGAACGTGCGCTCACCGTCTATGTGGACAAGCGCGAACTCGTCACCCTGATGACGCTGGGGGCCAACCCTGAGCTGCTGGTGCTGGGCTTCCTGATCAACCAGCGCCTCATCAAAACCGCGCAAGAGATCGAATCCATCACCGTTGATTGGGATGTAGGCGCCGCAGCGGTCAAAACCCATGCGGGCATAGACAACCTGGATGCCAAAACCGCCAAACGCGTGGTGACTACCGGCTGCGGGCAGGGCAG
>JANOLC010000209.1:0-21697 GCA_031419575.1 Burkholderiales bacterium
GTGTTGAGCGGTTTGGTTTCCGTTCGCCCTGAGCCTGTCGACGGGCCCTCCGACCGGCTCAGGGCGAACGGAAACGAACCCCGGTTAGATGGAACCTATAACCCCTTCAACGAGGTAGTTCATCCCCTCAAGCGTCATGTCGGTCTGCTTGAGCGACTTGCCAGCCGGGATGACTTCTTTTCCCTTGTTGTCCTTGAGCGGGCCTTTGAAGATGTCAAACGTACCTGCGATCATCTTGGCCTTGATGCCATCCGCGTCCTTCTTGGCGGCATCCGTCACCATGGGGCCGTAGGCGGACATCTTCACGTAGCCTTCTTTCAGACCACCGCGAATGAAGTTGGGGTGTGGCTTGCCGCTCTTGGCCGCGTCGATGAAGGTGGTGTAGGCGGTGAGCCAGTTCCATTCGGCACCTGTCAAATAGGCATTGGGGGCCAGCTTGGCTTGGGAGGCGTGGTAGCCACAAACCATCTTGCCGCGTTTGGCAGCCGTTTCCACAATCACCTTGGGGCCGTCCACGTGCATGGTGAACACGTCGCAGCCCTGGTCGGCCAGGCTGTTGGTGGCCTCGGCTTCTTTCACGGCCATGGACCAGTCGCCCGTGAAGATCACATTGCAGGTAATGGCAGGTTTGACCGAGCGTGCACCCATCAAAAACGCATTGATGTTGCGCAGCACTTGCGGGATGGGTTTGGCCGCGACGAAACCGATCTTGCCGCTTTTGCTCATGTGGCCGGCAATCACGCCATTGAGGTACTGGCATTCGTCGATGTAGCCAAAGTAGCTGGCGGTGTTTTTGGGGTGTTTGCCTTCGGTCCACATGCCGCCGCAATGGGCAAAGCGGGCATCGGGGTATTTGGCGGCCACCGCCAGCATGTGCGGATCAAAGTACCCGAACGAAGTGGGGAACAGCAGCGATGCACCATCCTGCGCAATCATGCCTGTCATGGTTTTTTGGACGGCAGCGGTTTCGGGCACATTTTCTTCTTCCACCACTTTCATGCCGGGCATTTTCTTGATTTCAGCCGCTGCTTGGGCTTGCGCCTGGTTGTAGCCGTAGTCGTCACGCGGGCCGACGTAGATCACGCCGATGGTCATGGGTTTTTGGGCAAGAGCCGATGCGCTCCATCCTCCCAAGGTGCCTGCCGCCGTGAGGGCAGCCAGGGATTTGAGGGATTCGCGACGGTTCAGTGGGTGTAGATGCTTCGGGCTCATAGTTTTCTCCAGTGTGTTGGTCCGTGAGGAACAGAAATAAAGAGGATCGCTCCAAGTTGGTGCAAAAAGATGTTCATTCTTGGATACAAGATGGTGTGCAAAAACTGTGCCGGGCTATGGAACAAGAAGACTGACATGGGCTGCGACCACACGCCAGCCGTCTTTTGTTCGTATCCAGGTTTGACTCTGGCGGCCCGTCTTTGCACTGCCCTCGCGCTGAAACTCCAGGTTGGCCGTGGCGAAGTCACGTCCGTAGGTGGTGATGACGGTTTTCAGCACTGCGCGCGCCAGCCCCTGGGCGGGGCGGGCCGAGCGAAAAGCCTGAATCGCGTCATAGCCATACAGGTTTTCAGTGACCCCGTAGCGCAGCGTGTGCGGGCTGCGCCAGAACAGTTCGTCGAGCACGGCCACGTCGTTGCCGACCAGAGCGCGTTCATAGCGCTCGCACTGCAATGTGACTTCTGCCAGCACGTCAGGAAGATTGATCTGGAGGCTGCTGTGAAGGATGGTGTCCATTGTCAAATCAGGGTAGGTTTGAGGTGGGCGACACCGGCGCTTTGCAGTACCAGCGCTGCGCGAAAGGCCAGGTCTTCGCGCCACGGCGCGGCGATGATTTGCACCGCGATGGGCAAGCTACCCGTGCCGGTGGGCCACATTGGTGCGGCCACGACCGGGCAACCGGCGAACGAAATGGGCTGGGTCAGCAAACCTATCGAGGGCCGGCACGGTTGCTGCGTGCCATTGATGTCCAGCCATTCCGTGCCGATGACGGAGGCACTTACGGGCGTGGCGGGGGCCAGCAGCACATCCCAGTGCTGGAACAGCGCATTGACCTTGTCGCGGTAAATACGGCGATAACGCTGGGCGCGCAGGTACCAGGCGGCGGGTTGCAGCGCACCAGCGATGAAACGGTCCACCGACAGCGGCTCGAAATCCTGCTGCCGCGTACGCAGATCCGGCAAATGCAAGCTGCCCCCTTCGCTGGCCGAGATGATGAAAGCCGCCGCGCGGCCCAGCACCGCATCGGGCCACTCCACCACGTCGGTTGCGCCTAGAGTTTTGGCCGCCACAGCCACCACTTCACGGGCCGGTGGTGTGGCGTTGTCATGGAAATAGCCACCCAACACGCCGACTTTCAAGCCCTTGATGCCGTGGGCCAGATGGTTGCTCACGGGTTGAACCTGCAGCGCATGACAACCAGGGTCCCGCGAATCAGGGGCTTGCAGTGCGTCGTAGGCCAGCGCCAGGCTTTCGATCGAATCCGCCAGCGGGCCGAGGTGGTCAATGCTGTGCACAAACGGATAGCTGCCCCGGCGTGACAAGCGGCCAAAGGTGGGCTTCAAGCCCCAAACGCCACACAAGGATGCAGGCACGCGAATGGAGCCATTGGTGTCTGAGCCGAGCGTGATGGGCACCTGGCCTGCCGCGACCGCCGCACCCGATCCACCTGATGAGCCGCCCGCAATACGGGTCAAGTCGTGCGGGTTATGGCAAGGGCCGTAGTGGGTGTTTTCGGTGGTGAAGCCATAGGCGTATTCGTCCATGTTGAGCGAGCCCACCAGCACCGCGCCCGCCGCCTTCATTTGATTCACCAGAAACGCATCTGCCATTGCCGGGGCATGGCTGCGGTTGACTTTGGAGCCTGCCAGGGTGACTTCGCCTTCGATGTCAAACAGGTTCTTCACGGCATAAGGCACACCGGCCAGCGCACCCAATGCCTCGCCCCGCGCGCGCTGGGCATCCACGGAATCGGCCTCGCTCCGGGCGCGCGCGTAACTTTTGCCGGTGAACGCATTGACCCGCGTGTCTGTGGCTTCAATTCGGGCGATATGGGATTCAAGCACCTCGCGCGCGCTGAAATCACCGGCGGCAATCGTGCGAGCCAACTCAAAACCTGCGGAGCTTAAATTGTTAGTTGCTATATTTGTCATAGCTAACTATTAATGCTTGGCGGGGACTTGAAGGCAATTGGCTCATAAATCTCAGCCAATTCGTCCTCGGGAATCATGGACGCGTCGTCCAACAACTGCGCCAAGTACGCCGTGCGTGCCAAGTGCACCGCCACCGCTTTGGCGCGGGCTTCATCCAGCGGCAGGCCTTGCAGCGCCGCGCTGGCTTTCACGTAGGCTAAGACATCACTTTCATTCATCGGCGTACCTCCCGCTGGAAGATTTCAAGGCTCAGCTTCTTCATGCTGATGAAGCTGGGCTCACTCAGTGTGGCCAGGGTGCGGGGCCGCGCGTCGGTGTAACGCAGAATCTCGGCCACCTTGGTCGGGCGTTTGGTCAGCAGCAGCTCCGGGTTGGGGTGGGGGCAAGGTGTTGAATTCACTTCTCCCCCAGCGACGCTATGTAGGCGCGCCAGCCCCCCAGGTGCGTGATGTCCAGTGCGCCTTGCAGCGCCTGTGGCTCGCAAATAAAGCCTTGCACCGTGCTGCCATCGGCCAGGGTCAACGTGCCAATGCCCAGCGGAGCGGGGATCAATGCCACGAAGGAACCGTAATGCACAACGGGCATTTGCCACACTTCCACCGCGATGGATGAGCCCTGGCCGGGCCCGACCCGCAACAGGCCCGGCTTGGGGGGCACTGTCCCCGGCAGGGCAAAGAATTTGTAGTCAGGTGCGGTCTCGGTGGCCTGCACAAGGGCGGCACCGCGTTCGGTCAATTGCGCGTTGAGCGGCATGCCAGAAAGATGAGCTCCCACCACTGCGACCATTAACGTGGCCATAGGCTTGATGCCTGGAATCGGTTGCGATGCGGGCAAAGGCAGGCTCAACGCACCCTGCAACAGACCAGTTGCGTGGTGATAGCGTTGCCCTAAATCGGCCAGTTGCCAGTCGCTGCCACACTGGCCAATCAGCGTAATGCCAAACGGCAAACCATCGGCTCGAATGGAACTCGGCACCGAGATGGCCGCGTAGTCCAGCAGGTTGACGAAATTGGTGTAGGCCCCCAGGTTGCGGTTGAGCGCAATGGGGTCGGCCTGCATTTGCGCCAGTGTGTAGTGGGTGGGTGCGGTGGGCACCAGCAACACGTCGATGTCTTTCCACATCCTCGCGGCTTGCTGGCCAAAGGCGCGCAGCTTGAGTTGGGCGTCATACAGGTCAGCGGCGCTGTAGCCGCGCCCGCCCGCCAGAATGCTGCGCACCGGCTCGATGATCTCGTTCGCGTGGGCATCGAAGAAGCCGCGCACGGCGGTGTAACGCTCGGCCACCAGGGCGCTTTCATACAGCAAGGCCGCCGCATCGGCCAGTGGCGTGTAGTCAACCGTGACCGGTGTGCCCCCCAAGTCAGACAGTTTTTGAATGGCCGCATCGAATGCAGACTTGGCCAAGGCGTCGCCAAAAAACGGCAGGCTTGACGGCACCCCAAAGCGAAAAGCGGCGGGCAACGCGGTATCAACCAGGGTCAGCTCGCGCGAAAAAGGGTCCAGCTCGTCATACCCCATGGCCGCTTGCAGCACCTGCGCGGCGGTGGCCACGGTTCGGGCAAAGATCGATACGCAGTCCACACTTTGAGCAGCAGGTACCACCCCGCGTGCGCTGATCAGGCCCTTACTGGGCTTGATGCCCACGATGTTGTTCAGCCCGGCGGGTACGCGGCCCGAACCGGCAGTGTCGGTACCCAATGCAAAGTCAACCTGGCCTGTGGCCACCACGTAGGCAGAACCCGCACTGGACCCGCCTGATACATAGGCCGCATCGAAAGCATTGGGCACCGCGCCGTACGGTGAGCGTGTGCCATTGAGCCCGCAGGCAAATTGGTCCAGGTTGGTTTTGCCCAAAAGAGATGCACCGGTATCGAGCAGCTTTTGCACCACGGTGGCATGTCGGGTGGGTGAGTAGCTGAAAGCCGGGCAGGCTGCTGTGGTGGGCAAACCCTGCGCATCGATGTTGTCCTTGGCCGCAAATGTCAACCCAGCCAGTTGTCCGGTTTGCGCGCCGTCGCCAGTTAACGGGCTTGCAAATCGCGAAATCCAGGCTTGCTGTGCCAGACCAATGGCACCCGCTTCCCCTGTTTCATCGTCAGGGTTGATCTGGCAACTTGCCCCGTTGCCAGCGTTTTCTGTTTGCACCATGTTTGAGCATCCATTCTTGTATCCAAGTTGAAATGCAAAGTTCATGCCAATGCGGCAAGCTTGCCGCGCAGCCCCAGTCTTCATGCCATGTCTACACTGACCTGCATGAATACATCACCAGCCGCACACGGCGTCGAAACCCCGCAACAACCCCATCAATACGCCCGTCGTGTACTGCTGGCCGTCAGCGGCCTCTCCCCCCAAATCGTCACAGAAACTATCTACGCGTTGGCCTCCAACGCGGATGCCCCGTTTGTGCCTACCGAGGTACATCTCATCACCACCCGGGAAGGCGCACAACGGGCGGAGCTGTCGCTGCTGAGCGATGACCTGGGCTGGTTCCACAAACTGTGCACTGACTACCACCTGCCCGGCATCACCTTCAGCCGCAAGAACATCCACGTCATGCGTGATGCCAACGAGCGCGGCATGGACGACATCCGCAGCGTTGAAGACAACCGCGCTGCCGCCGACTTCATCACCGCCCGCGTACGTGAATACAGCGCCGACCCGACCTGTGCGCTGCACGTGTCGATAGCGGGTGGGCGCAAAACCATGGGGTTTTATTTGGGCTACGCACTGTCGCTATACGGTCGGCCACAAGACCGCTTAAGCCATGTGCTGGTGAGTGAGCCGTTTGAGAACAGCATCGAATTTTTCTACCCCACGCCCTACAGCCGCGTGCTGCAGACGCGCGACGGCAAGCTGGCCGACACCGCCATGGCGTTGGTCACGCTGGCGGAGATCCCCTTCGTCAGCCTGCGCAATGACTTGCCGCTCAAGCTCTTGTCCGGCCACGCCAGTTTTAGCGAGACCGTCGCCGCAGCCAGGGCGGTACTGGCCAAGCCCGAGCTGGTGCTTGACTTGGCACGCAAACGCATTCGGGCGGGCGGGCAAGAGATTGAGTTGCCACCGGCTGAGCTGGCGCTGCTGGCCGTGTTTGTACGGCAGGTCTTGAGCGGTGGCGCTGCGCTGCCAGCACCGTCCAAAAGCGTGCCAGACGCCATTTGGGCTCGGCGATTTATGGTTGAGTACCGCGCCATTACCGGGTCGTTGGCCGATATTGAAACCACAGAGCGTGCTCTTAAAACTGGCATGGACGGCGAGTATTTTTCACAGCGCAAGTCCAAGCTGGAGAAACGCCTGAAAGCAGCGCTTGGGCCTGCTGCCAAACATTACCGCATTGATGATGGCGGCACGCGTCCTCGCAAGTACCGACTGGCATTGCCGCCGGAATCGGTTAGATTCGTGGCAGATGTGGCGTTCAGAGAGGAAATTAAATGACCATGCGAGAGTTGACCTACCAGGTCAGTTTTAACACGCCTGCCTTTTTGGGCAATGCGGAGCAGCAAGCCCAGTGGCGCACACCGCCGTTCAAGGCGCTGCTGCGGCAGTGGTGGCGGGTGGTGAAGGCACCAGACGTGGGGTACGCCCATGCAAAGTTGCTCAAACTTGAGAACGAGCTTTTTGGCAGCGCTGGCGACGATTCCGGGGGTGGGCGGTCGAAGGTGCAATTGCGGTTGTCGGGCTGGGATGAAGGGGCCATGGCATCGCTGCCACATATGGCAAATCACACTCATTCTGAAGTCAAGCGTCAGGACGGCACCACGCAACCCGTGGGTACAGCCGTCTACCTTGGATTTGGGCCAGTCACGCTGCAAAGCATACGCAAGGCCATCGAGGCGGGCAAAACCTCGCTCACGTTCAAAATTCGCTGTCCTGAAACCGAACTAGCCGACATAAAAAAGACGATTCAGCTGATCGCCTGGTTTGGCACTGTTGGTTCGCGCTCGCGCAATGGCTGGGGTTCTATCAAGTTAGAAGGCGAAGGCATGGGGAGCATTGAGGCTTTATGTGACACGACGCTCGCCGAAATTGCACCGCTGCGAACCGTGGCAACTGCCTTGCAAGACAGGCTAGCAGGTGAGTGGCCGCACGCGGTCGGTTTGTGTGCCGACAACCGTCCAGCCGTGTGGCGGATTGTTAACGGTCAACAAACCGTGGATGGAAAAACGCAGTACGTGGGGTTTGACAAGTGGGAACACGTGCTGGAACGCTTTGCCGCGTTGAAGATCGGCTTTCGTACCCAGTTCAGCTTCAACAACCAGGGAGGCCCGCACCGTGAGGTGATGGATCGCCACGTGTTGGCGTATCCGGTGACCAATCACGGCCTGGTGAATCTCCCGAACGCGCGACTCGCTAACCAAGTACGCTTCAAGGTCGCAACCAGCAAAGACGGCAAATTTTTCGGCGTGATCGTTCACGTGCCCACCGCCATGCCGCGCGAATTCTTCGATCAAAAGATGAATGCTCTACCAATCGCTGATCAGATTGATGTCTGGACGCGAGTTCATTCATTTCTGAACACTCCACAAGCCGGGACGCAAGTCATCCGCATCCGAAAAGGCTGAATCCATGACGCAAAAAACCGACTACACCAAAAAACTCGCAGCTTGGTTGCACGACCCCGCCGAGAAGCAGTTGATCTTGATGCGCGACAAAGAGGGGCACGAGGGTGGCACCTCGCGCCGATTGCGTCAGGCGCTGGACATTTCATCCAAGCTGTTTGACAAGCGCGCCGACCACCTGGCCGCTGCCGCAGACCGCCCCAACTGGCCACGCGACGAAGATGCCAAACGCTACCCCCAGTTTGAGTCCGTCAAGTTCACCAAAGAACCCGAGCTGATTCACCCGCTGTCGGGCGAATGCCTGAAACCCGGCCCGCTCAACCTTGATATTGGTGTTGAACAAATCAAAAAAGTCAGCCAAGACCATTTCGAGAACCTGATTCAAGAAGACGACGAAAAAGAAGGTGAAAAATGGCGCAAGACCTTTCTGGCTTTCTGGCGTTTTGGCCCAGAGGCGGGCAAACACGCCACTGACCTCGGTGCACTGTGGCCCATGCTACCGGCCGACTCGCGCACGCCGGACCACAGCATCTGGTCGCATGTGGATACCGTCTCGGCTATTCACACCACGTTGGTGGGCGATGACCAAGGGCCAGACCAACCCGCATTGCTGGTGATGAGCTTTGGCCCCGTGCAAGGCTTCATTGGGCAGGCGCGTTCGACTTCAGACTTGTGGGCGGGTTCGCATTTACTCTCCAGCCTGGTATGGGAGGCCATGAAACCCATCGTCTCCCACCTGGGGCCAGATTGCATGGTGTTTCCGGCGTTGCGAGGGGTGCCGGCGGTCGACCAATGGCTGATGAGCGCCGAGGTTGGCGGCGATGCCTTCGTTCAACTGTTTGACGATATTGACTCAGAATTGTTGAACGACCGCAGCGACACCAACCCACTGTTTGCCGCCAGCCTGCCCAACAAGTTCATGGCCATTGTTCCCTCAAAACAGGCTGAAGTCCTTGCAGAACGGGCTATAGCCGCTATCAGAAATGCAGCAAAAAGCTGGGCACGAGAGGCGGCTCACCACGCGTTTGAAGTAGCAGGCGTGTCCATAACAGACGAAACCCGCGCCCAGATTGACCAACAACTGCGTGGCTTCCCCGAAGCCTCTTGGTCGGCGGCGACCTGGCCCGTGGGGCAAGGCGATGACTACAAAGACGCCATCAGTGCCGCAGCCCGTCTACATACGGCGCTAGACAGCATTCACCTCGATCTAAAAACGCAGGGCGTCTTCAAAGCCGAAACATGGAAGGTGCTGACCAAAGAGCTGAAGCTGGACGGCTTGCACTTCCTCTTCACGCCCAACGTGGGCGTTTTGTACCCGGCGGTCTATGAGTTGGCCGAACGTGGGTTGGGCGCCGCCAAGTCCACCCGGCCGTTTGCACCCATGTTGGAAGAAGGACACCGTTGCACATTGACGGGCGAGTCTGAATGGTTGACGCATGACCGCGCATTGCTTGGGTTAAATCGCAAAGAACGCGAGGCCCGCAGCGTGTGGGGCAAGCTGGCCCAAGCAAAAAAGTCCTGGGTCAAACCGGGCGAGCACCTCGGCGCAATTGCCACGCTTAAACGCGTGTGGCCAACCTTGTTTGCCGAGCGCATTAGCAGACTGACGGGCGGCACAGTGCGCCGTTTTGTGGTCAGCACCCACGCGCTGGCGCTGTCCACTACTCTGGAAAAAATAGTTCAAGCACCACTCACCATGGCGCAGCAAGCTGCGTTGCTGGCCTTAGCAGCACCTGCTTCAGATTTCGACCCCGTCACATTGCCCAAATCGTTGATGCGCAAACTGCACCGATTGCCACAAGCGCAGTTGGATACGCTCAAACGCTTGCCCGCACTGCTGGAGGCAGGGCAGGACGCGACCGATGGCGGCTTTCACACCGATGCCACCATTCGCCAATTGTTGGGCGGCAGCCGACCAGAAACCTACTACGCCCTCATCCTGATGGACGGTGACCGCATGGGTGGGTGGCTGGCTGGCAATGAAGACGACTACAAGCTTGCCTACCGCCAAACCTGGCACAGCAAGGTGTTGTCTGAAATGCAGATGTATGAGAAGCGTGACCCACAACTCACGGCCTACTTGAATACAAAACGCCCGGTGTCACCCGGCCGCCATGGTGCTATCTCGCAGGCGCTAAACGCTTTCTCCACCCACCTGGCCCGCCACGTGGTGGAGGACTGCTGCAAGGGCAAGCTGCTCTACGCCGGCGGTGATGACGTGCTGGCGCTGGTGGCGGTGGATGACCTGTTTGACTGCATGCAGCTGCTTCGCCTGGCCTACAGCGGTATTGCACCAGACGACAGCATGGGTTTAACCGACAGTATTGGCGCGCTGCAACAGGGTGGCAGCAGACAGCAGCGTAAACTGCTCCTGTCCAAAGGCTTTGGTTTGCTCGATGGCCGTTTGATGACTCTCATGGGCCACAAGGCCACTGCCTCGATGGGTGCCGTGGTCGCCCACCACACCGCGCCACTGGGCATGGTCTTGCGCGAACTGCGCGCTGCCGAGAGCCGTGCCAAAAATACAGCGCACGGCAAAGACGCAGCGGGCAAAGACATCAACCGCGATGCGTTCTGCCTGCGGGTGCTCAAGCGTGGCGGTGGCGAAGTGAATGTCACCAGCCCTTGGTGGCCAGTAGATAAAGCAACGCAACAACCCGACACATCGCAAAGTGGCCTGGCGTTGATGAAGCAGCTGGCGCTTCAATTGGCACACACTGACTTTTCACGCGGGGCCATTTACCGCGCGCAGTTGTGGTTTGAGGGGCTGACCGACAACGCTGCGGATGCCAACAACGCAACCTGGCGCGACCAAATGGCGTACTCGCTGGCCTACCAATTCAAGCGGCAAACTCAAGATGAGAAACAAATGGCTGGCGAACTCGCACACGCAGTCGTCAAATTCGTTTGCGACGTCATCCAACCCGCGCAGCCCAGAACCGCCATCGATAACTTCCTGGTCACCAGCGAGTTCTTCGCCCGTGAGGCCAGGGCTTTTCGCCCTGAAAAATCGGTGCGCGCTGCCGGTGAAACGACGGGAGCATTCGTATGACTACCTACTACGTGTGCCCTACCGACACCCTGTTTGTGCGTGGCAACCTGGCCTTTGGCGACAGTGGTGAACACGGCGCATCGCTGATGCCACCACCGCCTTCACTGTTTGCCGGGGCGTTTCGCTCCGCCCTGTTGGGCAGGGACGCGGCCCAACTTACCGCGTTCCTCGACCATGGGCAGTGCACCGATGCGCGCCTTGCCCAGTGCTTGGGTACACCGCGCGAACCCGGTAGCTTTCGCATCAGCTGGTTGTCTTTGGCGGGCGACACCAGCACAACCAAAACCGCAACGGCCACGCCAGAGGCCATCACACCCTTGCCTGCAGACTTGCTGTTGATGGACAACGCCTTTGTCACCCTGGCGCCGCGCCCGCCCATGGCCGGTGTGCAGTCCGCTGGCGACTTGCCGCTGCGCGCCACCTTGCTGTCTGCCAAGCAAGAGAAGCCACAAGGTGGCACGTTTTTGCGCGGCAACGGCTTGGCTCAGCACCTGCATGGCCAACAGCCCAAAAAGTCAGACAGCGTGGACAGCAAATACCTCTTTCAACGCGACCCACGCTTGGGCATTGGCTTGAACACCGATTCACGTACCGCAGAAGAAGGCCAGATTTACACCACTGAGGGTTTTGCCTTTAGCCCGCAAAGTGGGTCTGCTGACAAAGGCAATGCAACCCCGTTCACCAGCACTGGCTTCCTGGTGGGTATCGAAGGCGTGGCGGATTTATTGCCTGACACTGGTCTACTTCGCCTGGGTGGCGATGGGCGCAGCGCGCACTACCGCAAGGTGGCGTTCAAAGCACCCACGGTGGCCAACTTGCCAGGCGCATCGAAACGTTTTCGTCTGGTGCTGCAAACCCCTGCGTTATTCAGCCAAGGCTGGTTTCCCGATGGTGTCACGCAGCAAGACGGCATTTATCACCTGCAAGGCGACGGCTTCACTGCCCGCCTGGCCTGTGCCGCTTTGGGCCGCCGCGAGGTGGTGAGTGGTTGGGACTTGTATCAATGGGCACCCAAGCCCACACAAGCCGCCGCGCCTGCGGGCAGCGTGTACTGGTTTGATGCGTTTGAAGGTGATGCCGGCAAGCTTGCCGCATGGGTGGCGCGCGGCCTTTGGCCCGATGATCTCAACCCAATGCAACAAGCCCGCCGTGCTGAAGGCTACAACCGCGCCCTGCTGGGTGCGTGGAACTGAATCTCTAAATTTTTGCTGTCACATTTTTTTGAGGACTACTCGTTATGTTTGAAGCTTCCCAACTCGTTTTCTATTACGCGGTGAGCCCCGTGCACATGGGCGCGGGCAGTGCTATTGGTGCAATTGACAGCCCGATTCAGCGTGAGGTGCACACCAAACACCCCATGTTTGCAGGCAGCGGGTTAAAGGGCGCGCTGCGCCACCATTTCAACCGCGCCTGGCCCCGGGCTGAGGGGGACGACCGCAAGCCCAACAGTCTGATCAACCGCATTTTTGGGCCGGACACGGGTGCCTCTGACTTTGCAGGGGCGTTGTCGCTCAGCGATGCGCAACTGATCGCGTTGCCGGTGCGTTCGCTCAAAGGCGGCTTTGCGTATGTGACCAGCCCATTGGCGCTGGCACGATTGCAACGGCTTGCAACGCAGGCAGGCCTCGCGCCTGACTGGGCGGTGCCGACTGTGGCAGAGAACAACGCCAAGGCGGCCAGTGCCAATTTGCTGCAAGGCAAGCAATTGGTGCTGGAAGCGTTTGAGTTCCCAACTGACGTGGATGAGTCCCTCAAAGGTATCGCGTTGTGGATCGCCACCCACGCATTGCTCGGGCAGGGCAGTGCGTTTTTCGCTGACAAATTCAAGGCAGACCTGGTGCTTCTCAATGACACCGACTTCTCCCACTTTGCGCGCCATGCCATGGTGGTCGAGCCCCACGTGCGTATTGATGATGACTCCGGAACCGCATCCGACGGTGGCCTGTTTTACGTGGAAAACCTGCCGCCTGAGACGCTAATGGTAGGGCTGGCACAGGCCAGCATCGAGCGCTTTAAAAAGGGCAGCCGCAGCAGCGACTCTGTGGACTTGCTGAACGCAAATCAAGTGCTTGCCAATGTGTTTGAAGGCGCGGGCGATCAGCAATCGGGCATCAGCGGCAAACTTCTGCAAATTGGTGGCGATGCCACCACTGGGCGCGGGTTGGTGCTGGTTCAATCCGCAACGCGCTAAAGGGAGCGACTCATGGCACAAACGCTTGACCAAAAACGCGCGGCGCTGGCTTGGGGCTACGCAACCACGGGTATGAGCCAACATGGCAAGGAATACAAAAGCCTGGCCAAAGGCGCGCCAGCTCTGATCATGAACAGTGGATTAATGCCTACTTTGGCGTTTTACAGCGGCAAGGGACGGGCCGCCCAGCAGTTGCTGGATGATTTGATTCGAGGCCTGTCACACCGACTTGCAGGGAAAGACCTTAAGCCTGGTCAGGGTGGCCAGTTGTTCCCAAAGTTCATGGAAATGCTCCAACGCGGCGAATCACGCGACTATTTGCGATACACCGATGAAGCACTCGAATTGCTCAAGTGGATTCGGCAGTTTGTGGATGCGGTAGAAGCGCAGGCGGTCTAACCATGCCACTGCCCCAACGCATCGCCGCCATTCTCGACCGCATCCCGAAAGACTTGAAGGATGCAGCACCCGGTCACCGCTTTCAGCTTTACCTGGAACATTGGCAGGGTGCCAACGGAAACATTTTCGAGCCTTACAAGAAATCGCGCCCCCTGGGCAAAGATGAACGCGCAGTGTTTGACCGCGAGTGCGCTGGTGTCCTCAAAGACCTATGCCCCTTGCCACCCTCCAGTGTGGCGGCGCTCAAAGGCATCCAGACCCGCCAGCAGACCATGCTCAAACACTACGGCGATGCAGGCTACCGCATCGTTACCACCTCCACCGCCCCCTTTGCCACCGGCCTGGGCAACGAGCACCCCATTGAAAATGGCTTCGCCTTCCTTACCCCCTACGGCCTGCCTTATTTGGCGGGAAGCGGTGTCAAAGGCATCCTTCGCCGCACTATGCAGGAGCTACGCGACGACGGTGTTGACGGCTTTACGGATGAAGCCATCGACGCGTTGTTTGGCCCCGAAGAAATCAACCAGCCCGAAGATGCCAAACGCGGTGCGCTTGACTTTTGGGACGTGTTCCCCAAACCCGCCGGCGACAAACTGGTGGTTGAAATCATGACCCCGCACTTTGGCAAGTACTACCAGGGCACTGAAACGCCCCACGACTCCGGTGCCCCAGTCCCTGTGAGCTTTCTGGCCGTGCCCGCGAAATCACAGTTTGATTTTCATGTGGTCTGCCACACCACCCGTTTGCCTGCGGAGTTGGTCACTGCCTGGCGCAGCTTGCTTGACGCTGCGTTTGCCCATGCCTTTGAATGGGTGGGTTTTGGTGCCAAGACTTCGGTGGGGTATGGCGCGATGAAGGCTGCGCTGCCGGTGCCGACCGTCGCCAATGCCCCAGCCGCCATCGGTGTTGCAGTAACGGGTGGCCTGCAAACATGGCCAACCGCCACCTTGAAGTTGAACCCCGGCAAAGGCGAAATCACGGCCAGTTTTGAAGGCAAAGTAACCTCGTCCATCAAGGGTGCCGATGCAGATAAATTCCGTACAACGCTGGGCGACGAGCTTGCTGGCAAGCTCAAGAAGAAGCAGGAACTTAAAGGTGTTGCCGTCGTCATTGCGCAACAAGGCAATGCGTTCACGCTGATGGGTTTGGCTGACGATGGCCACTCCGACACCGCCTCATAAAAACACAACACTTTTGTTGTCATTTGAATCATGAACTCCAAGCTGATGAAGCCTTGCTGCAAACGGTTGATGCCCTGGAGAGCGGGCTTTCGTTCTATGTCCGCTGCCTGCGCCCAAAGCCCAAGCGGGGCCAAATAACCGTGCGCCCGTGTGCATTGGAGTGCGCCAAGCTCGGTGTGTACCAGGCGATGACCGAGCAGGGCATCAAAAAGTCGGAGCTAGGCCGCCGAGTCGAGATCGCGGTCGCGGTCGCGGTCGCGGTCACCTGATTAATGTCGGGAGTAATCGCTCATACTTCAGAAATTCTCCATTAAAATTAAAATTCTTTTATTCGTGGAGATTTTTTTATGATTAATATGAAAATGTCAGATGGAGGCAGGGTTGTCATACCGGTAGAAATTCGGAATTCTATGGGACTTAAGGAGGGTGACACCGTTCTTTGGGAGTTGCGTGGAGGCGAGGCTGTGCTGACGACGCGCCTGGCGCAGATGCGTGAAGCACAGGCCTTGGTGCGGCAATACGTGCCTGCCAATGCTTCTCTGGCTGACGAGTTGATCGCCGACCGCCGTGCTGAAAATGCGCAGGACGAAGCGGCATGATGCTTTTGGACACCTCTGCCGTGTTGGGTTACCTCCAAAGTGAACCCGGATGGGAGATCGTTGCCGCCGAAATTCTGACGGGGCAGGCCAGCATCTGCGTTGTCAACCAGACCGAGGTTCTCAGTAAATTGAGCGACAAGGGTATGAGCTGGCCAGATGCCCAAAAAGCCTTGGGGAAGCTGGCGTTGCTAACAGAACCCTTTACTGCGGATACGGCGCTGGAGGCCGCACGCCTTCGCCCTTTGACTCGTCGATACGGGCTGTCCCTGGGCGACAGGGCATGTCTGGCCACCGCGAGTTTGCGCCACTGCACCGTCTTAACAGGGGATCGAGATTGGCTTTTCATTGCAGATGCCGTGGGCTTGGAAATCATTTCATTCCGCCCCGCGGCCCATTGATATCGGCAAGCTTGCCACCCGAGTCTTGCCACCAAGTCGGCCCTACCATTCCCCACATGACCACCTACTTCATCTCCCGCCACCCCGGCGCCATCGACTGGGCGGCGAGCCAAAACATCGCCGTTGACCAACTCATTGCCCACCTTAACCCGGCCATCGTCAAAGCAGGCGACACAGTCATTGGCAGCTTGCCCGTCAACCTGGCGGCGCAAGTATGCACACGGGGTGCGGCTTATTGGCACCTGAGCCTTGAACTGCCGGCTGAATTGCGCGGGCGGGAATTATTTGCTGATGATTTGGAGAGACTGGGCGCTCAGATCAAACAGTTTTCAGTTGTTCATGTCACTTCCATGTCGCAAGGTACCCCATGACCACATTCCACACCCACCTCTGCCTCGTCTCTGCCCAAGCCACGCCCAACTTACTCCCCTTGCTCGATGAAGCCTGGCGGCCCCGCAAAGTCGTGCTGGCCTGCAGTGCCCAGATGAAAGACGCGGCGCAAGCACTGCGATCCGTTATTCAAACCAAAGGCAGTGGCATGGTGGTCGACCTGCTGGACTTGCCCAATGCCTACGACTACGCCGCACTGTCCGACACTTTCCTTAACTACCTGGCAAAACACGAAGAGGAACATGCGAGTGAGAGCATCGCACTCAACATTACAGGCGGCACCAAGCTGATGGCGGTGGCGGCACAAGAGGTCTTTCGCGCCGAAGGCAAGCCCGTGTTTTACGTCAATGTTGAAACTGATGAAGTGCTGGTCATAGGAGAGAAAGCCGTGAGCCAGCCCTTGCTCGCCAAGCTCAAAGTGCATGAAATACTCAAAGCCCATGGCTATAGCGTCACCACGCAGCCACCGGTTCAGGTGACCCGCGAGCTACGCGATTTGACAGCCCGGCTCATTGACCATGTCAGCAGCTCGGGGCGTGCGCTGGGCACGTTTAACGCCCTGGCACGGACTGCCCGCGACCATCAACTAAGGGCTGAACTTAGCCGGGACCAGATGGACTCGCGCAGCCTAGGCGACATCGTAGCCCTATTTGAAGAAGCAGGGCAACTGCACCAGAAAGGCAACGTGCTGACCTTCAAAGACGAAGCCTCCCGTTTTTTTGCCAATGGTGGGTGGCTGGAAGCCCACGTCTACGAAGCCCTGCAGTCACTGCGCGGCCAGCACGAGGGGCTGAGCGATGTGGCTATGGGCGTCCGTGTGAGCTTTGTCGATGGGGCGCGCAGCAACCCTCAGAACAATGACAAAAATGAAATTGACGTGGCCTTTCTGTATCGCAACACCCTGCACTTGATTGAATGCAAAACGGCCAACCTGGCCCAGGCCGGCTTGGGTGACGACAGCAAGGCCACTGAGGCCATTTACAAAATGGAATCCTTACTCAAGTTGGGGGGCCTGCGTACACGCGGCATGGTGGTGGACTACCGGGGTGAGCTGGCCAAGAGTGAGGCCAACCAGAAACGTGCCAAAGAGGCTGGTATTGCCATCGTCTCAGGGGCGCAACTGAAAGACCTCAAGGGCCACATCAGCCGGCTGTGGTTGTCCAGCCGAAAAGCAGCAACGCCAACATGACTGAATTGGCCCCAGATCCCCGTCAATCAAGCATAGTTAGCTCCTTATTCAGTAGCACGCTCCCCCTAGCCCGTTACCACTTCACCGCCCAAGTCCAGCAGGCCCTGTCCCTCCCCGAGTACGCGGGCTCTCTGCTTCGCGGTCAGTTTGGAGCCGCCTTGCGCAGCGTGGCCTGCATGACACGCCAGTCCACGTGCACAGGCTGCCCGCTGCTGCAAACCTGCCCCTACAGCCGCATTTTTGAGGCGCCACCGCCACCTAAAGGCCAACACACGCTACAAGACTTTAGTAGCGTCCCCAACCCCTACGTGCTGGAGCCACCCAGCCCAGGCGCGCGTCTGCTGGCGGCGGGCGATTTGCTTGAATTCAACATCGTGCTGGTCGGCCACGCGCGCGACCAACTGGCGTTAGTGATATTTGCGTTGCAACGCGCACTCAGCCAAGGCCTCACGCGCCAGCGCATTCCGGCGGAATTGCAGCGCGTGGACTGGATGGGCGGCGATGGCAACGCCCACCCGGTCTGGTCGCAAACCCAGCCCACGCTTGCCGCACACCCCATGGTGCTTGAAGTGCCTGCCCCGCCGTCTGTCCTTGGGGGCATTGAGGCAATCACCCTACACATTCACACCCCCATGCGCCTGCAAAGCCAAGGTCAACCGCTGCGCGTTGACCAACTCGCCCCCCGAGCGCTGGTGTCCGCTTTGGCACGGCGTGCGGCACTACTGATGGAGTTCCACGCCAGACAAAATGGCTGGGGCGATGCTGCCAAACAAGTCGCCCACGTGAGCCAACCGCTAACGGACGACCGCGACTTGCGCTGGTTTGACTGGACTCGCTATTCCAGCCGCCAGCAACAAGAGATGACGCTGGGCGGCGTGCTGGGCCGCTGGACGCTACACGGTTCGCCCCAAGCGCTGGCCGAAATCTGGCCCTGGCTGTGGCTGGGCCAGTGGCTGCATGTGGGCAAGAATGCCACAATGGGCATGGGTGGTTACACCCTTCATTGAAGAGGGCCATGATGGATTCGATCAAATTGATGTTGGCCGTGCAAGCATTGGCGCAAGCCGCGCCTCAAGCCGAGCAGATTGTTTTGTTTGGGTCACACGCTCGTGGTGACGCGGACGAAGGATCCGACTTTGATTTTTTGGTCATAGAACCTGTGATTGAAAACCGTGCGCGTGAAATGGTTCGCTTGCGCAGGGCGTTGCGCCCCTTACGGGTGCCTGCTGACATACTGGTTTACTCGCGCGAAGAGGTCACGCGATGGGGGCAGCAGCCTGGAACAGCGCTTTATTGGGCGCTAAAAGAAGGGCGCGTGGTGCATGGCTGATGCGGTTGCCAGCCATCCGGTAGCGCGGATGCTTTTTGAAGCGGCCGTGCAAGACCTTGCAGCCTGCTCCTTGCTGTCATCAGGGGACGGTATTGGCGATGCTGTTGTTGGTTTTCATGCGCGGCAGGCTGTGGAGAAATCGCTTAAGGCCGTGCTGAGTGCAAAAGGAATCGAATTCCGGCGCACCCATGATCTGGCCACTCTGCTTGATTTGCTGCAAGACAATCATATGGCCATGCCCCCTGGTGCAGAACAGTTGGATGAACTCAACCCTTACGCAGTGGAAGCGCGTTACGGCACGATTGGCCCAGACGGCTTGGACCGAGTGCAAGCCTTGTCCCTAGTGACCCTTGTTATTGAATGGGCAAGAGCTCAACTCGGTTGAAGCGCACCAGACCGGCAAGCTTGCCGCACCCCTCAAAACCCCGAGCCGCGCCAACAATGGCGCCATGCCCACTCGCACCCTCCACCTGGCCTGTTACGACGTCGCTGAACCACGCCGTCTGAGCGCGGCCCTCAAGCTGGCGCGCCGCTATGCCACGGGTGGTCAAAAGTCAGCGCACGAACTGTTTTTGACCCCGGCCGAGCGCGACACCCTGGTGGCCGACATGCGCGCTTTATTGCAAACCGCCACCGACCGCTTCTTGCTGCTGCGGCTAGACCCCCGCAGCCGCCAATATAGCTTGGGCAAAGCCGTACCTGCCGCCGACCCTGACTATTTTTACGTCGGATAGTTACTTTTATTTTGATAGCAAACTATTAAGCATTGGCGGAGACTAGGAGCACAAAACACCATGGGACTACTACTTTTAGACCGCGCACAGCTTGAAGTCAAATCCGAGGGCGATGCTCTGGCTTTGTACGAGGCGGGCCAGCGCCGAGGCACTGTGCCCATCAAGCTGATTGACCGCTGCGTCATCCACGGCAACCAGACGCATCTGGACAGCGGCGTGCTCATCAAGCTGGCCGACGCGGGTGTCACCATCGTGCTGATGAGCCCGCGCAGCCCCAGGCGTGTGGCCATCGTGTTGGGCCCGCAGCACAACGACGCCGCCGTGCGCTTGGCCCAGGCCCTGCGGGTGATGGACGATGTTTGGTGCCGCAACTGGGCCATGGGCGTGGTGCTTGCCAAGCTGGCCCGCCAGCGCCGCGCCCTGCAGCAGTTGCAAACCCAGCGCCCCGATGCCCGCAAACCCCTGTTTGATGCACTGCAAACCATCGACGCCATTCGCGCCACGCTCGCCGACAACATCGCCCAGAGTCAGCCAACCCTCAGCCTGGACAGCCTGCGCGGGTTTGAAGGGGCTGCGGCCCGCGCTTACTTTGGCGGCCTGACTGGCGTGATGCCCCCGGCGATGCAATTCACCGGGCGCAACCGCCGCCCGCCACGCGACCCCGTCAACGCCTGCCTGTCATTGGGCTACACCTTGCTGCACACCCTGGCCGTGCAAGCCTGTGGGGTGGCCGGGCTGGACCCGCTGCTGGGGTTTTATCACCGACCCGCTTTTGGCCGGGAAAGCCTGGCCAGCGACCTGATCGAGCCGCTGCGCCCGGCGGTTGACCTGTGGGTGTGGGAGCTGCTGCGCAGCCGCACCGTACGAGACGACCAGTTCACGCAAGACAACAGGGCCTGTCTGCTGGGGAAAGCTGGCCGACAAAACTTTTATGCCAGCTGGGGCGACGCATCCAAACCCTGGCAGCGCTGGCTGCGCGGGCAAGCGCAAGCATTGGCCCGCGACCTGCGCGGCACCGGTACGCACTGGATGGCGCCCGCCGATGAGGAGGACGAACCATGCTAACTTTTCCATTGAAGCCACGTAACGCACGGCAAGCGACATCGTGCAGCAGCCCCGCCCCCGGCGCTCGCGCGTTGTACTTAGGGGCGCGCGACAAAAAACACGTCAGTTGCACCGACGAGGCGTTGGTCGTGCGCAACGACCGCGCCCAAACCCTGCGCTACCCCCTGGCCCGTATCGCCAGGGTGGTTAGCAGCACGGCGGTGGACTGGAGCGGCGAGGCGTTGGCCCTGTGCATGCGCCGCAGCATCGGCATTAGCTGGGTAGACGCACGCGGCGCCGCCCTGGGCACTTGTTACCCCCATCAGCGAAGCCACCCACGCCTGCCCATGGTCATTGACCTGTGGCTGGAAGACGCGCACGGCCTGAGCGACTACCAAAACTGGCTGCGCGCACGACGCATGGCCGTGCTGGTGCAGTGGGGCAAGCGATCGGCGGAAGGCGAGGTCGGCCCCATCAACCCCGCCACTTGGGAAAACGTTAAGCGCGAATGGGTTTATGGTCAGGAGATTGATGAACACCTGCCCGCCAGCCTACGCAGCCACTGCCTGGCCTACACCGGCGCACAACTGCACGGGCACGGCATGGGCCCACTGCTATGGGGGCCAGATGCCAACACCATCGACCTGGAAGACGACTTGTGCCAACTGCTGTGGGCCGAGATGAACCTGTGCACCGGTAGCCTGGCCGACACCGCGCAGGGCGACAAAGACATCATTGCCCTGTTCGAGCGCTGGACCGCCCGCAACGGAGCAGCCTTGGCCCTGCACTTGAGCAGCCTGTACCGCACAGCGATGAAAGCCATCCACCCATGAGTCAAAATCAGACTGTGCCATGGCTGGTGACCTATGACATTGCCAACCCACGCAGGTTGGCTCGTGTTTTCAAGCGCCTGAAGAAAGAAGGTATCCCCATGCAATATTCAGTATTTGCGGTGGATACCAGCGCCCAGAAAATGGGCGTGTTGATGGCGGCGTTGGCGACATTGATTGACGGCAAAGCCGACGACGTACGCGCTTACCGCCTGCCAGACGACGGATGGCGTGCGACACTGGGGGAGGCCATGCTGCCGGAGGACTTATGGATCAATTAGGCTCTCAATCTTTATCAAAAGACCCTGGGTTGTGTCAGCCGCCAGAAACCCTGCAAGCGCACCGCCAAGTGCTTGTGAGGATTGAAGTTTTTGCCCAATGCTGAAATACTGAATTGCCCTGATTCAAAGGGATTAAGACGCCATACGGGCCGCATTCGTAAATACGCCATTGAAATACTGAATTGCCCTGATTCAAAGGGATTAAGACCTCAATTCCAATTGCAGCTTCCATAATCTCAATGGAAATACTGAATTGCCCTGATTCAAAGGGATTAAGACCGTGCGCTCGCTTGTTCCCTTCAGTATCAACCCGAAATACTGAATTGCCCTGATTCAAAGGGATTAAGACCCATTTTTTGCTCCAGCCACCCCAACGATGG
>JANOLC010000210.1:0-7227 GCA_031419575.1 Burkholderiales bacterium
TTTCTGGCGCAAATGCAAGCGACAGAGGCGTTGCTGGATGCGCGCAAGTTTGACGCGTTCAATCGCATGTCGGCGTTTGTGGTGCACGATTTGAAAAACATCGTCACCCAGCTCTCGCTCATGATGAAGAACGCCCAGCGCCACAGCCAGAACCCTGAATTTCAAAAAGACATGCTGATCACGGTGGAGAACTCGCTGGACCGCATGCGCCAGCTCATGTTGCAGCTGCGCGAAGGGGCGACGCCACCAGGTACGGCGGTGGGGGTTGACCTGTGCGAAATTGTGGATCGCATCGAGAAAAGCGTGCTGGGCCGGGGCCGTAGATTGGAGGTTGAAATTTATCACCGCATCGGCACACGCGGCCATGAGGAGCGGTTGGAACGCATCATTGGGCACGTGGTACAAAACGCCTTTGATGCTACCGACGCCAATGATGAAACCAGCCGTGTGCGGCTGACCTTGGGTCGCCAGGGTAGCCAAGCGCGGCTTGAAGTGGCGGACACGGGCCACGGCATGTCTGAAGAGTTCATTCGCGAACGCCTGTTCAAACCGTTTCAAACGACCAAGCAGGCAGGCATGGGCATTGGTGCGTACGAGAGCTTTCAATACGTCCAAGAGCTGGGTGGCAAGATCGAGGTGGACAGCGAATTGAACAAGGGAACCAAGGTCACAATACTGCTGCCCATGTTTGAAATCAACAAAGAATCCGATCTGCACGTGCTGGAAGCTTCATGACCACTGAAAAAATGCGCTCGCTGCTGATCGTCGAAGACGACTTGGCGCTCCAAAAGCAAATCAAGTGGTCGCTCGATCAGTTTGAAGCCGTTACCGCGCACGACCGTGAGACAGCGTTGGTGCAAATACGGCGGCATTCACCCGCCGTGGTCACCATGGATTTGGGCCTCCCACCGGATGCCGATGGCGTGACAGAAGGTTTCAAACTGCTTGAGCAGATATTGGTCGCCGACCCGGATACCAAGGTGATTGTGCTGACCGGACAAAATGACCAAGCCAATGCGTTGCGGGCAATTGCCCTCGGGGCGTACGATTTTTTTGCCAAGCCCTTTGAACCGGAGCTGCTGAACCTGACCATTGACCGCGCCTTTCGCCTGTTTGAGTTGCAGCGGGAAAACCGGCGGCTGCAAGACTTGCAGCAACCGGATGCGTTGTCCGGTTTGATGACCCGCGACCCTGACATGCTGAAGATTTGCCGCACTATCGAAAAGGTGGCCAACAGCAACGCTACCGTGATGTTGCTGGGCGAAAGTGGCACCGGCAAAGAGGTACTGGCGCGTGGTTTGCATCAGTCGTCCTCGCGCCGCAACGGCAAGTTCGTGGCCATTAACTGTGCCGCTATTCCTGAAAATCTGCTGGAAAGCGAATTGTTTGGTTTCGAGAAGGGCGCCTTCACCGGGGCGGCCAAGTTGACGCTTGGCAAGATTGAGACGGCCAATGGCGGCACCTTAATGCTGGATGAAATTGGTGATTTGCCTTTTTCTCTACAGGCCAAGTTGCTGCGGTTTCTACAAGAAAGAACCATCGAGCGTTTGGGGGGCCGCCAAGAAATTCCTGTGGACGTGCGCATTGTGTGTGCGACCCACCAAGACTTGAAAGCGCTCGGCAAAGAAAGCCGTTTCCGCGAAGATTTGTATTACCGCCTGGCCGAAATTGTGATCAATATCCCGCCGCTGCGCTCGCGCATTGGCGATGCGGCGCTGCTGTCGCACTCATTCGTGCGGCGGTTCGCCCAAGAGCAAAACCGGGGCTCGCTGTCACTCAGCGAGGACGCGGTTCGCGCCATTGAGGCGCATGCCTGGCCCGGTAATATTCGAGAGCTTGAAAACTGTATCAAACGTGCCGTCATCATGGTGGACGGCAACCAAATCACGGCTGACGATATTGGGTTGAGTGCACCTGCGTCGAGTGACGATGACAATGCCTTTGATTTACGGGCCATTCGCGACAAAGCTGAAAAAAACGCCATCATCGCGGCCATGGGGCGGGTGAATGGCAATATCGTCAAAGCGGCGGAGCTGCTGGGTGTCAGTCGTCCCACTTTGTATGATTTGATGCATCGTTTGGGGTTGAAGTAAGTTGGCGGTTGCAGGCATTATTTAATTCTGGGGTTGTATGAACACACGTCAAAAAAATCAAACGTTAGTCGGGCTGTCAAGCCACAGTGCGAGGCACAGTTCAGGTCACCGGTCCAAAGCGGTTGCTGCAGTTTCCGGACTGTGCTTGGCCGTGTTGCTGACGGCTTGTGGCGGCGGCAGTACGGAGTCCATGCTCACGTCAGCCAAAGAATATTTGACCAAAAACGACACCAAAGCAGCGGTCATTCAAATCAAAAATGCCCTGCAAAAGAACCCAGATTTGGCAGAAGCCAGGTTCATGCTTGGTTCGGCCTTGTTAAGTATGGGTGACGCTGCTACCGCTGAGGTTGAGCTTAGAAAGGCACTCGACCTCAAACATGCGCCTGATTTGGTGGTGCCACCGCTGGCATCCGCATTGGCCAACCAGGGTAAGTTTAAAAAACTCACGGATGAGTTTGGTAAAACTGAATTGGTTTCGCCCAAGTCAAAGGCGGAGTTCCAGACCACGCTGGCCTCTGCTTATGCGGCGCAAGGCAATGCTGATGCATTTCAGGTGGCGTTGACCGCTGCGCTGGCCGCTGAGCCTGGTTATGCACCCGCGCTGATTGCCCAGGCGCGGCAAAAAGCCTCTAACAGGGACTTTGATGGCGCAATGGCATCGGCGGGGGACATCATTGCTAAAAACCCAACTAGTTTTGAGGCCTGGCGGCTGAAGGGCGATATCTTGTACTTCGCCAAGAGCCAACCGACTGAAGCTTTGTTGGCCTATCGCAAGGTGGTTGAGATTAAACCTGACCTGGTCGCCGGTCACTCCAGTATTCTGGCTATTTTGCTAAGCCAGGGTGATCTTCAGGGCGCAGCCCAGCAGCTAGAACAGCTCAAAAAAGTTGCCCCAAATAACCCGCAAACCAAGTACTTGCAGGCGCAGTTGGCCTACCAAAAACGGGATTTCAAGTCCGCCCGCGAATTGTCTCAACAAGTACTGCGGATATCACCCAACAACCCCAAAGGTATGCAATTGGCCGGTGCGGTTGAGTTTCAAATGAACTCACTGCTACAGGCCGAAGTGCTGTTAACCAAGGCAGTCACTGCAGCGCCCGAATTGGTGTTGGCGCGACGGATGTTGATCATGACGTACCTACGGTCCGGTCAGCCTGCCAAGGCGTTAGCCAGTTTGAATCAGGCGCTGTCAAAAGGGTTTGTTGACCCTGAAATTGACTCGGTCGCGGGCGAGGTGTACCTGCAAAACGGAGATGTTAAAAAGGCAGAGGAATACTTCACTAAGGCCGCCAAGGCTGACCCCAAGGATGCACGCAAGCGCACTTCATTGGCTTTGACCCAAATGATGAGTGGTCGTGAAGATGCTGCGTTTGGTGAGCTTGAAAACATCGCCGCCTCAGACAGCGGAATAACCGCGGACATGGCGTTGATCAGCGCACACTTGCGTCGCAATGAACTGGACAAAGCACTCAAAGCGATTGATGGGTTGGAGAAAAAACAGGCGGACAAGCCGCTGGCCGCCAATTTACGGGGCCGTACTCTCTTGGCCAAGAAGGACATACCCGGTGCCAGGAAAAGTTTTGAGCGTGCGCTCGCAATCGATCCCACCTTCTTCCCTGCGGTTGCCAGTCTGGCTGGGTTGGACTTGGCAGAGAAAAAGCCTGAAGATGCCAAAACGCGGTTTGAGGCGGTGCTGGCCAAAGACTCCAAAAATGGTCAAGCTTTGCTCGCTTTGGCAGAGCTAGCCGCCAGAACCAATGCGCCTAAAGCCGATGTGGCTGCGCTGATTACCAAGGCGGTGGATGCCAACCCTACCGAGCCCGGCCCCCGTATGTTGTTGGTCGACTTTCACTTGTCCAACAAAGAGCCCAAACTTGCCATGTCTGCGGCGCAGAGTGCGGTGGCTGCCTTGCCGGATAACCCTGAGCTTTTGGATGCTTTGGGCCGGGTTCAGCAAGCCTCTGGCGAGAGCAATCAGGCGATTTCCACCTTTAACAAGGTGTCAGGGCTTCAGCCTCTATCTCCCAAACCTTTAATGCGCTTGGCTGATGCGCACATGGCCGATAAAAACAAGAGTGCTGCGGCACAAAGTCTGCGCAAAGCATTGGACATCAAGCCAGACTTGATCGAGGCCCAACGGGGCTTGATCATGTTGAGTTTGGATGACAAAAAATACACCGAAGCAGTCGCCATCGCCCGGACTATTCAAAAGCAGCGTTCTAAAGAGTCAATCGGGTACATCCTTGAAGGCGACATCAATTCAGCACAAAAAAGCTGGGACGCGGCGGCAGCCGCTTACCGCTTGGGGCTTAAAGAGGCTCCGGGGCCAGAGCTGGCCATCAAACTCCACACTACGCTGATGTCTGCGGCTAAAGCTGCCGATGCTGACAAGTTCGCAGCAACTTGGGCAAAAGACAACCCCAAAGACGCGGCTTTTAACTTCTACCTGGGCGATTACGCGACTGCGCGCAAGGACTATGCTGCGGCTGAAAAGAGCTACACCCTGGTGACCAAGCTGCAGCCCAACAATGCCGCTGCCTATAACAACTTGGCCTGGATTACGGGGCGATTGAATAAAGACGGCGCTATCGCCTACGCTGAGACCGCCATCAAACTGGCTCCCACCCAGCCTGCTTTCATGGACACTTTGGCTATGTTGCTATCTGAAAAAAACGACTATGCCAAGGCGCTGGAATGGCAAACCAAGGCTGTCGCGGCACAATCGCAAAATACATTGTTTAAACTCAATTTGGCCAAAATTCACATCAAAGGTGGCAAGAAGGATTTGGCTCGCAAGGAGTTGGATGAGTTGGTGCAGCTGGGGGATAAGTTTCCGGCGCAGGCGGAGGTTGCGAGTCTATTGAAAACCCTGTGAACATGGGCTCATTGGGTAAATCAACTGTCGGTTTAATTTACAGCTTGAGCAGTAGTTTGATTTTTCGGACCTGAGCATGGAATTTTTTTGAACCAAATCATGAACTTATGAATAAAGTTCATGGTTGGCGTGAAATTTGCTTTTGTTTCTAAACGGGGTTGTTGATCCCAATTTATTTATTTGTTTTTACTGGGTGGTGCAACATGACAACGCAATCAAGTCTTGACTCTCGGCCTGTTGTTGAAAAAGTAGTGATTCCTGCGGGCGTCGCTAGACGTCGCCTGTTGCGAGCTGGTCTTTCTGCTGCGCCGGTTTTGGCTGCATTGAAGAGCAACACGGTTCTCGCCGGCGACCATACTTGCATTCGCCCTTCGTCATTCTCGTCATTGGCCGCCGCCAATATGAAAGCAAGTCAGGGTCGGATCATCAAATCCGACTACAGTTGCTATTCGCATGGTTACTGGAAAAATAATGATACAGGTTTGCCTGCTGGGTTCAAGTCGACAAAGTTCATAGGTGCAAGTCCGTCGCTCGGTTTCACAGCAAACCCTGGGGGCGCATATACGAATAAAACGTTGCAAGATGTGCTGGATTACGGTGGAAATGACAACCTTAATGCGTTGGCCCGGCATATCGTGGGCACCTACCTCACTGCAAAGGCCTATGGCGACGGCAATGGTATTTTGACCTTGCAGCAGTGCGCTAACTGCTGGAACAGTGGTGGTGTTTGGTCACCGTTTGCGGGTGCAAATTGGACATTGGTGGACACCATGACGTATTTCAATACTATTTACGGAGCGAAATTCGCTATTTAGTTTGTAGCTTCCAAAGCTGTCGGCAGAGTAGATTTCTGTGGAATTGGTCAAGTGGAGTTGTCCACGTGCCGGAGACATGGCACTGCGCATCTGGTCTGATGGTGCTGTTGTTTTTGATGAGGCCAATGGTGACTTGCATTCACTGACATCGACCGCAGCGGAAGTTTTGTCGCTGTTAATCAAACAGACCTATGGCTCCACCGTTTCTTTAGCCCAAGACTTGCTGGGTGAACTTCCTACTGCCAGTGATGTTGAGATGATGGAAAATATGCTGATGCATTTTGAATCCTTGAACATCATTCAGCGCAGGCCAGTTTGACGGCACCTTTACTCTCCAGTCTTTCTCACGCAGAGTTGTCCTTGCGCCTGTGCAAGGGTGGCGTGTTACTTCGTCTGCCGCCTTTCATCATGCATATCTCCAGCCCCTACGCAGTGGTGGCTGAAGGTTTGTTCAAGCTCTATGCAGACCATGAGCTGCTGGACGCGGAACACCATTTTGCTGACTTTCATGTGTCAGTGGTACCCAAGCGGCGCATTTTCAAACCCCTTTGCGTCTTTGAGATGGACGGTTTTCGGCCTTTTACGCCTCTGGCCGCGCAAGAAGCGTTTGCCTTCCTGGAATGGGGCATGAACTGGTGTGTTACAGGCTATTGCCACACGCTGATTACCATTCATTCCGCGGTGTTGGAGCGTGATGGGCGAGCGCTGATCTTGCCAGCGCCGCCGGGCTCGGGCAAGAGTACCTTGTGTGCAGCGCTCATGCAGCATGGTTGGCGTTTGCTTTCAGATGAAATGGCGTTGCTGGACCCATTCACTGGTTTGGTAACGCCGGCACCTAGGCCGGTAAGCCTCAAAAATCAATCGATTGCGGTCATGCAACAGCGAGCACCGAATGCTGTATTTGGTCCCGTCGCCCGCGACACCATGAAAGGGACAGTTGCACACATGCGTGTTTCGCAGAAAAGTCTTGAACTGGCCGCCCAACCCGCCTTGCCGGCGTGGCTCGCTTTCCCGAAATACCAAGCAGGTTCAGCCATGGTGGTGGCCGCCCGGCCCAAGGCTGGCAGTCTGATGCAGTTGTCGGAGAACAGTTTTAATCACCATGTACATGGTCGTCGTGGGTTCGAAGCGATGGCAGATTTGGTAGGCCGCAGTGATTGTTATGACTTGACCTACAGTCAGTTGGACCAAGCCATGGAGTGGTTTGACAATCTCCCGGTGCCGACATGACGCTGCCATCCATTGATTTGCTGTTGGGCGCAGTAATCGACCCCGTTTCATTGGGTCAATTACGCCCTGCTCAATGGGATATTTTGATCCGACAAGGTCGTCAGGCAGACCTTCTCGCCCGTATAGGTGCTGCTGTAGCCGCCCAAAACTGCACTGAACTGATCCCCGCACAAGCCAGAATGCATTTTCAGTCTGCACTCAATCTGGCGACTCG
>JANOLC010000211.1:0-3217 GCA_031419575.1 Burkholderiales bacterium
GCAATGGCGCGCGGCATGACCAGCCGGTAACCCGGTGCAATGCCCATGACCTGCATGGCGTCCAACTCTTCGGTGACCCGCATCACGCCAATCTGCGCGGTGATGGCCGAGCCAGAGCGCCCCGCAATCAAAATGGCGGCCAGCACGGGGCCAAGCTCCCGAATGAGCGCAATGCCCAGCAAATCCACAATGAATGCGTCCGCCCCAAACTGGCGTAACTGCTGCGACACCAGGTAGGCCAGTACCACCCCAATCAGAAAACCCACCAGCGCGGTAATCGGCATGGCGGTGGCCCCAATGCGGTACAGGTGGCCCGACACATCGCGCCAAGGGCCGTCCCCCGGTTTGGCGACAAGGCGGCCCAAGTCCAGCAACAACTGGCCCAGCAGGCGAATCAGGTCACGGCCATGGTCTAGCCCGTGCAACACCAAGTCGCCCCAACCCAAAAACCGACGCCACACTCGGCTGGCAAGGCGCTGCAAAAACGTCTGCTCAAGTGGCGCGGCCTTGACCACGGTGTAGCGGGCCACGCGCTCCAGCATGGTGCGTTGCTCGGGCAAGGTGTGTACGGTGGTGGGCCATCGGCGGCCCCAAGTGTTCCAGAGCAGTTGTGCGCCGGTGTGGTCCAGGCTTTGCAGGTGGCGCAAATCCCATGACTGCTGGCTGGAGAAGCGCTTCAAGTCCGCGTTGACGGTTGCCCAAGCCTGCGGCTCGGCCAGTCGGGCTGCCGTCCAGCGGCCCAAAAGCTGCGCGCTGGGGCCCTCTGCGGTGGCTTGAGACTGGATGCGGGGTGTGGTTTCCTCCATGGTATTGCGGTGGCCGAATTCTCGTTAAAAGTTGTAAGCGGTATCGTACCCTGTGCCGTGCAAAATAAGAGATCCGCGCAGCCCGCGCCATCACTTACCTTGTTGCCCCCGCCACACGCCGCTACTTACCGTCAAAAGCCTCATGAACACCGCCCAACTTTCAATGACCAACGCCACCCCGTCAACCCCTCAAACCGGGGGGGAGCTGTCTGTGGAGCAGCGCGGCCCCGTGCTGTGGCTCACCATCACCCGTGAAGAGCGTCGCAACGCCATGAGCCACGGCGTGCTGGCGGGCATGACGCAGGCCATCCATGCCGCACAAGGCAACCGCGATGTGCGCGCCATCGTCATCACTGGCGCGGGCAGCAAGGCGTTTTGTGCGGGGGCTGACTTGCAATCGACCAAGGCCTTCACCACCGACTACTCGGAGCCCCACGGCCATTTGGCCCAACTGCTGCGGGCCGCAAAAGCCAGCACCGTGCCGCTGATTGCGCGGGTCAACGGGGCCTGCATGGCCGGCGGCATGGGCTTGATGACCATGTGCGACATGGCAGTAGCCGCGCGCCACGCGGTGTTTGGCCTGCCCGAGGTGAAGGTGGGCGTGTTCCCCGCGCAGGTGCTCAGCGTGTTGCAGCACCTGATCCCCCGGCGCGTGCTGGCCGAGATGTGCCTGACGGGCGAGCCCATCACCTCGGCCCAGGCGCTGGAATTCAACCTGGTGAACTATGTGCAGACTGAAGAGGAGGAAGACGTGGATGTGCGCCTGCAATGGCTGCTGGACCGCCTGCTGGACAAATCCCCCGCCGCGATTCGCCGGGGCCTGTACACCATGAAGAAAATCGAGGCGATGGCGTTTGAGGAATCCATGTCATTCACCGAGAGCCAGATCGCGCTCTTCACGCTGACCGAAGACGCCAAAGAGGGACAAAAGGCGTTTCAGGAAAAACGCAAACCGGTGTGGACGGGGCAGTGAGCCCAAAACGTAAAACATCAACCACAACAAAAACGAGACACGCCTCCCCATGAACGAACTGAACTTCGACTACATCATCATCGGCGCGGGCACCGCTGGCTGCTTGCTGGCCAACCGCCTGAGCGCCGACGCCTCCAAGAGAGTGCTGCTGATTGAAGCGGGCCGCCGCGACGACTACCACTGGATTCACATCCCCGTGGGCTACCTGCATTGCATTGGCAACCCGCGCACCGACTGGTTGTTCAACACCGAGCCTGAGGCGGGCCTGAACGGCCGCGTGCTGCGTTACCCGCGTGGCAAGGGCCTGGGCGGGTGCAGCAGTATCAACGGCATGATTTACATGCGCGGCCAGGCGCGCGACTATGACCACTGGGCCCAGTTGACCGGGGACGACAGTTGGCGTTGGGACAACGCTTTGCCCTATTTCAAGCTGCACGAAGACCACTACAAAGGTGCCAGCCCGCTGCACGGCGCACAGGGCACACTGCCCGAGTTGATGGCAGATAAAAGCAACGCGTATCAAAAAGTGCTGCGCCACCGCAAGGCCGGGGGCGAATGGCGTATCGAAAAGCAACGGTTGCGTTGGGATGTGCTGGACGCGTTTTCACAAGCGGCACAGCAGACCGGCATCCCCGCGACCGAGGACTTCAACGGTGGTAACAACGAGGGCGTGGGCTACTTCGATGTCAACCAGAAACAGGGCTGGCGCTGGAACACCGCCAAGGCGTTTTTGCGCCCCGCCTGTTATGCCCGCCCCAACTTCGAGATGTGGACATTGGCGCAGGTGTCCAAGCTGGTGATAGAGACCCGGCCTGACGGCAGCCAGGTGTGCACCGGCGTGCAGGTGCAGGGCGTGGGTGAGATGGTGACCGCCCATGCCAAACGCGAAGTGCTGCTGTGTGCGGGCAGCATCGCGTCACCGCAACTCTTGCAACTCTCGGGCATCGGGCCGGGCGCTTTGCTGCACAAACATGGCATTGACGTGGTGGTAGATGCGCCCGGTGTGGGCGCTAATTTGTCAGACCATTTGCAGATCCGCGCGGTCTACAAAGTGCAGAACGTCAAGACCCTCAACACCCAGGCCAACAGCCTGTTGGGCAAAGCCAAAATCGGGCTGGAATATGCCTTCAAGCGCACCGGACCGATGAGCATGGCCCCCAGCCAGCTGGGAGCCTTTACACGCAGCGATGCGGCCCAGGCCCACCCCAATCTTGAATACCACGTGCAGCCTTTGAGCCTGGATGCGTTTGGCGAACCGCTGCACAGCTTTAACGCCTTCACCGCCAGCGTGTGCAATCTGAACCCCACCAGCCGGGGCACGGTGCAGATCAAGAGCCCGGTGTTCACCGATGCCCCCGCGATTGCGCCCAATTACCTGAGCACTGAGGCAGACCGCCAAGTTGCGGCGGATTCACTCAAGCTGACGCGTCGCATCGTG
>JANOLC010000212.1:0-6580 GCA_031419575.1 Burkholderiales bacterium
CACGGGCTCACCACCGGCGGTCAGGCAGTCTTTGTGCACCTCAATGGCCAGGGTGGTGATGTTTGACTTTTGAATGACATGCTGGCCGCCATTGCCTGCTGCGTCCTTATTGGCCGGGTTGAGCAGAAATGCTGCGGGCGCGTTGACCAGGTCAAATACGGTGCCCAGGTTGACGGCAAAACCTTCCTGACGCTGCCCCACAAACACGCGCCCCTGGTCTTTGCCCGCGGGGCAGCCAGGAATGGTGACGGTGTGAATATGCTTGCCTGCGTAGGTCGCATAGTCGGCTATGGTTTTGCTGCCGATGTTGTCTACGGGCTTCTCAAATGTGCTGCTGCCGCCACTTGTTTTGGTCACCGATGCGACGCTGCCCTTGCGGCGGTCACCCCGCACTACAGTGACTGAGTAAGTTTCATTCACATTCAGGTTGGCATCATTCAAGGCACTGACGGCACCGACTTGGATTAGCGGTACTGCAACGCTGGCTGAGCCAATCGTGAGGGGGATGCCCTTCAGGGTATTTTTGAAGCGAAACTGGAAGGTGAGGTCTTCCTTGGCATTGCCGTCATTGTCGATATGGATTTCGTACAGTGCGTTGGGATCCAACTGGAAGTAATTGGGGCCACCGTAAGGAGCCTGTAACGGTTGATAGTTGGCCAGCATCGTCACATAGTCGGAGCGTCCACCGGTGCCGTTGGCGGCAACACCCTCGTAGCTGCGAAACATGTAGAAGTCGGTGCCATCTACCTTGGGGCTGGTGGTGATAAAAGGTGCTTCGCGGTGGCTTGAAGCCAGTACGCTGCCAGCTGCTACCAGCAAGAGGCAGCCTTGTGCCAGGTGAGTCAGTTTGAGTTTCATGTTGGATCCCCGGGGTTGGGTATGCAGAAGAGCCTGCTTTACCTATACGCAGTGGATAACGAACTGGATGCAAAAAAAATGCAATCAATGAATTTACTCAAAATTTCTCTGTGCGACCCTGCAGGCCAGCCCCTACAACATCTTCTGGATCAATGCCCCCTTGAACAGTACTGGCCCGGTTGGCCCCCCAGCGCTGGGCACACCACCTTTGGGCTCCAGGCTGATGGCCAGTGTGGGCACATCCCGCACCTGGCCCTCGGCGGCCGTCAGGCGCAGCAGTTTGTCGTTGCCCAGCACGCCCAGTGATTGCGGGCTGCCACTGGGTGGCAGCGCCCACAGTTGCAGGGACCGGTCACCGGCCTCCTGATAGGCTCCCACCCGTTGCAGCGTGAGCTTCTTGTTTTTGGCATCGAAGGTCACCAACATACTTGCGGCAGCCTTGTCGTCGGCCAGCACGGCCACGTATTCGACCTGCGGCGTGCGCAGCAGTTGGGCCTGCAGTTGTGCGATTTCGCCGCCCAGTTGGGTACGCAGGTTCAGGCCGGTCACCACCACCACCACGGTGGCCAGGGCACCGGCTGCGGCGGCACCCCGCCAGAGAGCCAGGCTTTCAAACCAGCGGTGTAGGCCTGTCATCCATGAGTAGGCAGAGCGATGCCCTTCGACAAGCTCAGGGCGAACGGAAAAAGCGCGCTCGCCTTCCACCAGGTTGTTGATGCGGGTCCACACTGCGGCGCTGGGTGCTGATTGGGGTTGCAATTCATTGAGGCTGACCATGCGGCTTTGCCAGATCAGGGCGGCGGCACGCACTGTGGGGTGTTCACGGGCCAGGGTCTCGAAGCGGCGGCGTGCCCCGCCGCGCAGCGTGCCCAGGGCGTAGCTGCTGGCCAGGCGGTCCAGCAGGTCGGGGTGATTGATCAGGTTCACGGTGAAGTCCTTCGCCTGAGGTCAGGCAAACCGCGCCATGCACAGGCGCAACTGGTCCAGCCCGCGCCGGATCCAGGTTTTCACGGTGCCCAGCGGCAGGCGGAGCTGATCGGCGAGCTCGCTGTGACTCAAGTCGCGGATATAGGCCAGACTGACCACCTCGCGCTGGCGGTTTTCCAGCCGGGTCAGGCACTGGTGCAATGCCCAGGCTTGCTCGCTGGCCTGAGCCGTGTCCATGGGGTTGGGGGTGTCACCCTCCAAGGTGTCGGCCAGGGTGTCGTCCAGCTCCTGAGTGATATGGGTGCGGTCGGACACGCGGCGGCGCAAAAAATCCAGCCCCCGGCTGCGCACAATCAGACCCAGCCAGGCCATCGGCGGGCTGAGCGACGCACGGTAGTCACCAGCATTGCGCCAGATGGTCAGAAAGGCTTCCTGCAACACGTCTTCGGCCCAGTCCCGCTGGCCCACCACACGCAGCGCCAGGCCATATAGCTTGGACGAGCAGCGGTCATACAGCGCCTTCAAGGCATCGGGTTCCTGGCGGGCAACGCGGTCCAACAGGGCGATCAGGTCGGCATCGGCAACTTGCATGTTCATGGCGATATTGTGGACGATGGTTGCGGGCAGGGGTGCTCGCCGAAATCCGCGCAACCGGAGACGTCGCAGCTTGAACTTTCGGCGCTTGAGTGGATTTGAAAAACTATCAAAATAATAGCAAACTACGCAATAACGACAGGAATTTGAGGCTGAAATCATAAATGGTCTGACCGGTAGGGCCAGTAAAGGGGCATGCAGTGACTACGGCTTGAAGCCTGAACTGGATTCAGCCCGCTGAATGGCCCTTAATTATTTAGGGCCAACTTGAATCCAGTCCGCCCTATAGCTGCGTATTCAAACCGTCAGATGATTTTTTGTATCTGCCACAACCCCTTAACCCCTTTCGAAGGACATTGCCATGAATTCAAGAATCCAAACGCTCAACACCACGCCCGTCGTTCCTTCTCTAGCTGCCTCACGTCGCGCTTTCATGGGCCGCACCGGCACATTGTCTGCCGTGGCCGTGGCCATGCTGGCTGGCAAAGACGCCCTGGCGCAAGGCATGGGTGGTGACATGAGCAAAGACGTGAGTATCCTCAACGTTGCCTTGGGCCTGGAGCATGAAGCTATCAACGCCTACCAACTGGGCGCAGGCAGTGGGCTGTTGCAAAAGCCGGTGCTCGACATTGCCGTGCAGTTCCAGGGCCATCACAAGGCGCACCGTGACGCACTGATCGCCACTATTCAAAAAATGGGTGGAACCCCGGTGATGGAGAAAAAACTGGCCGACTACGCCACCGCCCTCAAGGCCGACACCCTGCGCAACCAGGGCGACGTGCTGGACCTGGCTGCGCGGCTGGAGCTGGGCGCCATCAATGCCTACCTGGGCGTGATCCCGGCGTTTGGTAGCAAGGATCTGGCCAAGGTGGCAGGCCGTCTGGCAGCCGATGAAACGATGCACTTCACCATTTTGACCAACGCGCTGGGTCGTCCTTTGCCAGCGGGTGCCCTGTCATTTGGCGCGTGATGCCTGAACTGAAAGCGGCTGCGCTGGCATGCTTGCTGGTGGCAGCCAGCGTCCCAGCCGCCGCACAGATGGGGGCCACTACCGACGTTACCCATGCGGCCGCTACAGATGCCACTGTAGTGGCGCGCGGCAAGGCACTGTACGAGTCGCGCTGCGGTGCCTGTCACAGCGTGGATGCCAATCGCGTGGGGCCTGCCCACCAGGGTGTGGTGGGGCGCAAGGCAGGCAGCGCGCCGGGCTTTGTGTATTCAAAGGCATTGGCAAACAGCCAGGTGATTTGGACACCTAGCAATCTGCTGGCCTGGCTGGCCGGGCCGGAGGCGGTGATTCCGGGCCAGGAGATGGGTTACAGCCTGGGGGAGGCCCGCGACCGCCAAGATGTGGTGGCTTATCTGGCCACGCTGCAGTCACGGTAAATCTACTAACGAGGCCCAATGATGTCTGGATCTCCGTTCGTGCTGAGCTTGTCGAAGCCCTTCGACAAGCTCAGGGTGGACGGTTCATAGGTCATCAGGCCAAAGCAATAACGTTTTATCATTTTCTATTGAGGAATCATCATGCTAGTTCACCATCAAATTCGCTTCTGCACCCTGGTTGCCGCCGCTCTGGCGCTTGGCGGCTGTGCCAGCACCGGCACCAATGCCATGCCCCCGTTTTCGCAAGCTAGCCTGCCGGAGGCCGTGAAGGTGCCCACCGGCCATGTCGTGACCATGGAGACGGCAGCGGCTGGTGATATCACCTACGAATGCCGGGCCAAAAAAGATATGGTCAACCAGTTTGAATGGGTGTTTGTTGGCCCCGATGCGGGCCTGAAAAATCGCAGTGGCAAGGTGGTTGGTAAATATTACGGCCCTCCCGCCACCTGGGAGAACAACGATGGCTCCAGGGTAACCGGCGCGCAACTGGCCGTGGCCCCGGCAGGTAACGGGAATATTCCGTCACAACTCGTCAAGGCCAACCCGGCGATGGGCATGGGTGCCATGCAGGGCGTGACCTACATCCAGCGCGTGGCCACCCAGGGGGGCGTGGCACCTTCGGCAGAGTGCGCAGCGGCCACGGCTGGGCAGAAGCAGCTTGTGAAGTACCAAGCGGACTATATTTTCTGGCGCGCTGCCTGAAACCAGCTATTGAACAATTCCGTTGCCGATGGGTTATTGCGATGTCAAGTAATGGGCATCCCGGTAGATGAGTCAGAATAAGCCATGAATCAAACGCTCACCACTGTTGCCATGGCCTTGGCTCTTCTCGCTGGCCCTCAGGCGTACGCGGACACCGGCAAGCTGCTTCTCACGGGTGGCGTCAGTTCCATTGACGGCGCTGCTGGCGGGGGCCTCACACCTTGGGCCGTCATTGGGTCCAACGCCACCGAAGGTGAAATCGGGGCCACCGCCTATGTCACCCGCGCCAGCACACAAGATTATTCTCTGACGGGCTTTGGCGCCGCAGTAGGTTTCAACGAACGCTTTGAGCTGTCACTGGCCCGCCAAGACTTTGATGCCTCACCATCCGTTGCGCTGAACGGTATTGCCGCTTTTGGAATCAGCCCCGGTGAACATCTCAAGATGGACATTGTGGGGCTGAAGGTCAGGGTGGCAGGGGATGCGGTGCTCGACAGCGATTCGCTGATGCCACAAATCGCCGTGGGGCTGGAATACAAAGCGGTCTCACCCGGCTCATTGAGTTCTGTGCTTAATTTTCTGGGCACCAGCACCACGGGTACCGATGTGTATATAAGCGCCACCAAGCTGTTTTTGGCGCAGAGTCTGCTGGTTAACGGCACACTGCGCTACACCAATGCCAACCAGAACGGGCTATTAGGTTTTGGTTCCGGCGCGCCCGGCAAAAGTACCATGAGCCTTGTGCCCGAATTTTCGGTAGCTTATTTGCTGAGCAAGTATGTCGCCATCGGTGCCGAGTACCGCGTCAAGCCCAACAATCTGGAAGCGCTGGGCCGGGCTGCCGGCCTGGGTGATGCGCTGGCGGAAGACGACTGGAAAGATATTTTTGTCGCCTGGGCACCCAACAAAAATGCCTCTGTCACGCTGGCCTATGTGGACTTGGGCCGTATCGTGCCTGGAGTGACCGGTGGCCGTAAACAAACCGGCTTTTATGTGTCAGCCCAGCTAGCGTTTTAATGCCATGAAAAAATTGAAACTCTTTACTTTGGCCTTCACCGTCGCAGTCAATCTGCTCGTGACCGTGACCGTGACCCTGCCTGTGTTGGCACAAAACAATCCGACCCCTGCAGCCCAGTCCGATGCCTTGTTCAAGACCTTTGGCGAAAAGGCCGGACTGGTCCGCTTGATGGACGATTTCATGGTGCGCCTGGTGGCCGATGCGCGCACCGGCCCCTTCTTCAAGGACTCCAACCTGAAGCTGGTCAAGTCCCAACTGGTGGATCAGTTTTGCGTGTTGATCGGCGGCGGTTGCCCCTACAAGGGCGACACCATGAAGGAAGTGCACGGCGGCATGAAGATCAAGAAATCAGATTTCAACGCCTTGGTCGAGTTGCTGCAGCTGTCCATGGATGCGCAGAGTATTCCCTTCACTGCGCAAAACCAGCTGCTGGCCAAGCTGGCCCCCATGCACCGGGACACGATCACGGTGCATTAGGGGGTGACTGGCTTCACTGAGGCTTTGACAGTCTTTTTATCCGGGATTGAGAGGGGAAAGTGCTTGAAGTCCCCGCTGGACATACGTGGCTTGCTATGGATTAGGTAGCGATTCTGTTTGTTGGCGGGATCAGGCCGACGGGGCACTCAACTCCATGGCTGTCCTCCAGGGCGGTCGGCCTGCGGGAAGCCTCGTTTTCGAAGTGAGCGTCGTTGGCCGAACGTGTTAGGTGGCACTTTTGGTCCCTCCCTTTATGGAATCAATATTGACTTTCCAAGTGAGAAAGCTGGCAGCTATTACGCCAAAGAAATAAGATAGAAACATGCCTACATAGAGCGCTAAAGCTTGGGCAACATCCCGTGCAGGGACTTGCAATGATGGGAATGTAACGAATATGTGGTTGGCAATAGGCACCCAAAACAATGTGAGCAGAAATGGCAGGCACACCACGACGCCCCACAAAATGAGCGCAACGAGAAGAGGCCCGTCTTTTGCTCAGCCACAATTCCCTGAACCGCCCGGTAAATAGTGATTGGTATGAACTACCACCAAAATCCGTGCCTTTTTAGAGATTCCGTAGGTACGGCTTCGACTTTCAAATTCGCTGTGATCGGTGTC
>JANOLC010000213.1:0-6479 GCA_031419575.1 Burkholderiales bacterium
CTCAAAAGGTCCACCGTTTTGGCGTAATCACCCCGGTTCACGGTGAAGCTGAAGTCGGTCTTGCCGTCTTTGCTGATGTTCTGGATGATGACATCCACCTCAATGTTGGCATCGGCCACGGCACCCAGAATTTGGTACGCAATGCCGGGCTTGTCGGGCACACCCAGCACGGATATTTTGGCCTCATCGCGGTTGAATGCAATGCCCGAGACAATAGCTTGTTCCATGTGTTCGTCTTCCTCAAAAGAAATCAGGGTGCCGGATGCGGCCTCTTCGTTAATATCAATGTCCCATGGGGTGAAGCTACTCAAGACCCGCAGCGGCACCTTGTATTTGCCGGCAAATTCCACCGAGCGAATCTGCAACACTTTGGAGCCCATGGAGGCCATCTCCAGCATCTCTTCGAAGCTGATGGTGTGCAGGCGGCGCGCTTCGGGCACCACACGCGGGTCAGTGGTGTAAACACCATCCACGTCGGTGTAAATCAGGCATTCAGCAGCCTTCATCGCAGCGGCCACGGCCACGGCCGAGGTGTCGGACCCGCCACGGCCCAGCGTGGTGATGTTGCCCAGCTCGTCCAGACCCTGGAATCCGGTGACGATGACCACGCGGCCTGCCGCCAGATCAGCACGCACTTTGGCATCGTCAATCGACTCAATGCGTGCCTTGGTGTAGGCACTGTTGGTGCGAATGGGGACTTGCCAGCCCGCGTAGCTGACGGATTCCATGCCCTCGGCTTGGAGCGCGATGGCCAGCAGGGCGCTGGATGCCTGCTCACCGGTGGCGGCCAGCATGTCAAGTTCGCGGCTGTAGCTGTCATCCGGTTTGGCCGGTGCCAACTCTTTGGCCAGGCCCAGCAAGCGGTTGGTTTCGCCGCTCATGGCGCTGGGCACAACCACCATTTGATGGCCTGCGCGCGCCCACTTGGCAACGCGTTTGGCAACATTGCGGATGCGCTCGGTTGAGCCCATCGACGTGCCGCCGTATTTGTGAACGATCAATGCCATTGAAGTAATTGGGTAGTCAAAAATGAAGGGAAGGGGGAGCAAAACGCAAAGCCTAGGGATTGTACCAAGTGAGTTTTTCGCCCTGACGCCGGGCAAAACCCGCGCCCGCCTTGATCAGGATCTGATGGCCGCGGGTGGTGCAGGCCGCCAGCTGATCCAGCAATTCGTTGAGCTGCGCAGTGCTGGGAGTGGTTTTGAAACCGGTTTTGAGCCAGTGGCGAATCACATTGGCCTGGCGTGCCCGGCTGAGCCGCTGGAGCCCGGCAATGTGCAGCGCCAACTTGTCGTCTTGCGCCAGCACGGTGACGAAGTCTTCTTGCGCGAGCTCGTTCAACAAGTCTTGCGCCTGAGCGGCGTGACTGGCACTGCGCGCAAAGGTATCGCGAAAATGTGGAAAGACGACTTGAAGCACCGGTAGCAATTGCGCCCGGACGCGGTTACGCGTGAACTGTTCGTCGGTGTTGGTCGGATCTTCGATAAACCCTGCCCCCCGCCGGGCCAGCCAGTCCCGAATTTGCAGGGCACTCACTCCCAGCAATGGGCGGTGGTACCGAATGCCATCGCGCTGCCAACTGGTGGGCATCGCAGCCAAACCGGCCAGGCCTGCGCCACGGCTCAAAGCCAGCAACATGGTTTCAATCTGGTCATCGGCATGTTGCGCCAATGCTATCGATTGAATAGCTAAATTCTTATATTTTACGGGGACTACAGCATTTTTGAAGGCTTGATACCGTGCAGCCCGTGCCGCTTCTTCGGGGCTTTGGCCGGGCGCGTGGCGCGCATCCACTTTCTGAACCAACAAGGGCACATTCAACCGGGCACAAGTGGCCTCGCAATGCCGCTCAAAGTCATCTGCCGCCGCCTGCAAACCATGGTGAACGTGGATAGCGCTGACCTGCCCTGGCCACTTATCCGCGCAGGCCAGGAGCAGTGCCGTGGAATCCGCCCCGCCGCTGTACGCCACGGCGACGGGAAACACCGGTGCAAACACGGCGATGGCGTCGTCAAACGACTGGGTCACATGGCTGCGCGCAGCGCTGATCGGTTCACCCGCCAACTCACGCGTTGACTACTTGGCCGCCTTGGCGTCGGCCTTCGTGTCAGTAAAGCGACCATAACTTTGCAGACGGTCATAGCGGCGGTCCAGCAGCTCTTTCACCTTCAAATCGCTGACTTGCCGGAAGGCATCATTCAGGGCACGCTTGAGGAAAGCCGCCATCTGTTTGTGGTCCCGGTGCGCGCCACCCACGGGCTCGTTGACGATTTTGTCGATCACGCCCAGTGCCTTGAGGCGGTGTGCGGTAATACCCAGCGCATCGGCGGCTTCTTGCGCCTTCTCGGAGGTTTTCCAGAGAATGGACGCGCACCCTTCCGGGCTGATCACCGAGTAAATGGAATATTGCAGCATCAGCACCTGGTCGCCGATCGAGATGGCCAGTGCACCGCCTGAGCCGCCCTCACCGATGATGGTGGTGATGATGGGCACTTCGAGCTGCGCCATCTCAAAAATATTGCGGCCAATCGCCTCGGACTGGCAACGCTCTTCCGCGTCAATGCCGGGGTAAGCGCCGGGGGTGTCGACAAAAGTGAACACCGGCAAGTTGAATTTTTCGGCCAGCTTCATCAGGCGCAGGGCTTTGCGGTACCCCTCGGGCTTGCTCATGCCAAAGTTGCGCAGGCCACGTTCTTTGGTGTCGCGCCCCTTTTGCTGGCCCAGCACCATGCAGGGCGTGCCATTGAAGCGAGCCAGCCCGCCCACAATGCTCAGGTCGTCAGAGAAGTGGCGATCGCCATGCAGCTCCACAAAATGCGTGAATATCTCATTCACGTAGTCCAGTGTGTAGGGACGCTCGGCATGGCGGGCAATTTTGGTGATTTGCCAAGGGGTCAGGTCGCTGTAAATGTCCTTGGTGAGCTGCTGGCTCTTTTTGGCAAGCTGGTCAATTTCAGCCGAAATATCAACCGCCGACTCGGTCTGCACATAGCGCAACTCTTCAATCTTGCCTTCCAGCTCGGCAATCGGTTGCTCGAAATCGAGGAATGTTTTTTTAGCCAACGTTTTACTCCTTCAATACTTGCCCAAAGGCAACTCAATATTCAACCGGCAACGGGTCCAGCGAGCGCCAAATATACCAAGTCGCCACGCTGCAAAAAGGTGCCCAGGCCGCCGCCACCTCGCGCGCATCACTGCGGCTGACCGCCTCGCCCGAAAAATAACTCTTGCTGATGCCATTGATCAGGCCCACATCGTCCAGCGGCAGCACGTTGGGGCGCATCATGTGAAAGATCAAAAACATCTCCGCCGTCCAGCGGCCAATACCGCGAATAGCCACCAGCTCGGTGATGATGGCCTCGTCGTCCATGGCTTGCCAGTTGCCCACATGCAGGGCACCGCTCTCAAAGTGCAGCGCCAAGTCCACCAAGTATTCAACTTTGCGGGCGCTCAAACCCGCAGCGCGCATGTCGTCCACTTTGAGCTTCAAGACATTGGACGGGATCATTTTCTTGGGCAAAACCGCAAATCGGTCCCACACGGTTTGCGCCGCTTTTACCGATATTTGTTGACCCACAATGCTGCGCGCCAGCGTGGTGAAGGCGTCGCCGCGGGTTTGCAGACAGGCATCGCCAAATTGCGGGATCAATCGCTTCATGACACGGTCTTTTTTGACCAGATGTTTACGGGCATCTTCCCAGTAGTCGGGGGTAAAGACTTCGGGCGCTATTTTTTTTGTAGCTAACATTGCTTTATCCACGGGGACTTGCAGTCTGTTTGATGTTTAACTTCAGAGTTTGAGGCACTTCAGCGCCTCCTTTAACGGTCATTTTGCCGCCTCCCAGGTGGTACCCGTGGCGGAATCTTTCAGCTCAATGCCTTGGGCGGACAACACTTTGCGGATGCGGTCAGCCTCGGCAAAGTTCTTGGTGGCTTTGGCAGCGGCACGCAAGTCAATTTGAAGTTTGATCGCTGCGTCATCCAATTCGGCACCTGCTTGCAAATAGGACTTGGGGTCCAGCTGCAACACGCCCAGGCAGCCACCCAGATTTTTCAACAAGCCGCTCAATTCAGCCGACGGGTTACGGTTGATCTCGCTGGCCAGGTCAAACAGAATGGCCACTGCCTCGGGTGTGCCGAAGTCGTTGTCCATGGCGGCCTGAAAGCGTGCGGCAAAGGGGTTGGACCAATCAATCGCAGGCGCGCTCAAACCAACGGCGGCAGACCCTTCGACAAGCTCAGGGCGAACGGGTTGGGTCGGCGGCACCGCATCCAGCGTGGTGTAAATCCGCTTGAGCGAATTGCGCGCATCGTCCAGATGCACATCGCTGTAATTCAGGGCGCTGCGGTAGTGCGTGCGGACCAGAAAGAAACGGACGGTCTCAGGGTCGTACTTGGCCAGCACCTCGCGGATGGTGAAGAAGTTGCCCAGGCTCTTGGACATTTTCTCGTTGTCCACCCGCACAAAGCCGTTGTGCACCCAGAATTTGGCCAGCGGTTTGCCATTGGCCCCTTCACTCTGGGCAATTTCGTTCTCGTGATGGGGGAACTGCAAGTCCGCCCCACCGCCGTGAATGTCAAAGGTCTCACCCAGCGTCTCGCAGCTCATGGCCGAGCATTCAATATGCCAGCCGGGGCGACCCACGCCGTAGCCATAACCCAGCGCATCACCATCCCACTTGGCGTCCTCTGGCTCCGCGGATTTGGCAGACTTCCACAGCACAAAATCCAGCGGGTCGTCCTTGCCGTCCAGCACCGCCACTCGTTCACCGGCGCGCAACTCGTCGAGCGACTTGCCCGACAGCCGGCCATAGCCAGGGAACTTGCGCACGGCGTAATTCACATCGCCACTGCTGGCCTTGTAGGCCAAGCCTTTTTCTTCCAGCCTATGGATGAGATCCAGCATTTGAGGCACGTATTCGGTAGCGCGTGGCTCCAGCGTGGGCGGCTCGATGCCGAGCTTCGCGATGTCAGCGTGCATAGCCGTGATCATCTCGTCCGTCAAGGCTCGAATGGTGATGTTTCGCTCCACCGCCCGTTTGATGATCTTGTCGTCAATATCAGTGATATTGCGCACATAGGTCACGCGGTAGCCGCTGCTTTTGAGCCAGCGTTGCACCACATCAAACGCCATCATCATGCGGGCGTGGCCGATGTGGCACAGGTCATAAATCGTCATGCCACAGACGTACATGCGCACATGGCCCGGTTCGATGGGGGAAAACTCTTCCAGACCACGCGACAGCGTGTTGTAGATGCGCAAACTCATGGGTGTGTCAGTGGCTTATCAAATGAGCAGGCCCGCCGCTTGGGTTGGCTGGCGGGTCGCTGGGGCAAGCTGGGTAAGAAAGCGGGTCAGTATATAGCCCGGCAGTCGCCCACGCACCCCCTGCGCTACAATTCCGCAACCCAAAAAACGCCCTCAAAACAGCTTTTTTGCCTGCAAATTCAAAGGCCATATGAAGCTCGTCACTATGTCGCCCGTCATCCCTCCCCTCTTCAAACGCCTGCCTGCGCTTGTGTTGCTAATTTTGGCCATGACGGGCATGGTCACGCCGGTTTTTGCAGACGACTATGACGAAGTGCGTCAGCTCATGCGCTCGGGCAAGCTGGCAGAAGCCGTCAGCAAGGCAGATCAGTTTCTGGCCACCCGCCCACGCGACCCCCAGATGCAATTTCTCAAAGGCGTCTTGCAGCAAGATACCCAAAAAACTGCTGAGGCCATTGCCACGTTCACCCGACTCACCCAAGACTACCCCGAGCTGCCTGAGCCGTACAACAACCTGGCCGTGTTGTACGCCGGGCAAACCCAGTACGACAAGGCGCGTGCGGCATTGGAAATGGCCATTCGCAACAACCCCGGCTACGCCACGGCCCACGAAAACCTGGGCGATGTTTACATCAAGCTGGCCAGCCAGGCGTATGACAAGGCGCTGCAACTTGAGGCGGGCAATTCAACGGTCCCCCGCAAATTGGCATTGACCCGGGAACTGCTCAATCCCACACCCAAAGAGGCCAAAGAGACCCAATAAGTGGAAATTCAAAAAAAGGAATGATGGAATGAATCGTCGAACGATACCTAAGCTATTTGGGGCTGTAGTCCCCGTCACCATTGCATTGTTTGCTATTTTTTCAGTAGCATTCACAGCACAAGCTCAAGGCGCAACACCGGGCGCACCACACGTTAAATTCACCACCAGCGCAGGCGATTTTGTGGTTGAGGTCTATCCCGACAAGGCCCCCAAGACGGTCGAAAATTTCTTGCAATACGTCAAAGACAAGCACTACGACGGCACGATTTTTCACCGCGTGATCGAAAACTTCATGGTGCAAGGCGGCGGATTCAATGCCAGTTTTGTCGAGAAAAAAGGCCGCGCACCAGTGATGCACGAGGGCCGCGAAGCGCTTGAAAAAGGTGGTCTGCGCAACGTGGTGGGCACGCTGGCCATGGCGCGCACCAGCGACCCGCAGTCGGCCAC
>JANOLC010000214.1:0-2118 GCA_031419575.1 Burkholderiales bacterium
CCACAGTGGCAGCGCGGGGCGGGGCGACCATGGGCCAGGCCACCACCAGCCACAGCAACATGCCCCCGGTGCACACCGCAAACAGCCCCTGCGCACCCCCGTGTTTGACCAGCCAGCCGCCGCCCAAGCCGCCCACAAAAAACCCGAGCGACTGCAAGGTGTTGTACACCCCCAGTGCCGCCCCGCGCGAGTGGGCCGGGGCCACTTTGGACGCCAAACTCGGTTGGCTGGCTTCCAGCACATTAAAGCCGCAAAAAAATACAAACAGCAGCACCGCCAGCGCGCTAACTGTGGGCGTGGACAGCGCCACCCACAGCAGGCCCAGCTGCACCAGGGCAATCAGCCCGACTGCCGACAGAAACACCGCCCGCAAGTAGCCCTTTTTCTCCAGCCGAAACAATGTCATGCCCATCACAAAAAATGAGCCCAGCACGGCGGGCAGGTACACCTGCCAATGCTGCGCCTTGTCCAGCCCGGCGGTCTCCAGCAGCGCTGGCACGGCCATCCACATCGCCAATTGCACCGCGTGCAGGATGAACACACCCAAGTCCAGCCGCAACAGCGCAGGGTGCCGCAACACCTCGGCCAGGCTGCCGCGCGGGGTGCTTTTGTGCTTCAAAGGCTCGGCAGGTACCCACCACAGCACCACGGCAATACCGGCCAAGGCCAATGAACCCGTCAACGCAAACAAGCCACCCAAGCCGATGTGCGCCACCAGCAGCGGTGCCGCCACCAGCGACACGGCAAGCACCAGCCCGATGCTGGCCCCCACCAGCGCCATGGCTTTGGTGCGCACCTCGTCGCGCGTCTGGTCGGCCAGCAAGGCCGTCACGGCGGCAGACACTGCGCCCGCGCCTTGCAGCGCACGGCCCACGATGAGCCAGACCAGCGTGTGTGACGTTGCGGCCACAAAGCTGCCCAGCGCAAAAATCAACAAGCCCGCCACGATGACCCGCTTGCGCCCCAGCCGGTCCGAGGCCAGCCCAAACGGGAGCTGCAGCAGGGCCTGCGTCAGTCCATAGATGCCCAGGGCCAAGCCGATGAGTGACGGATCGTCTCCGCCGGGGTATTGGCGGGCCTCCAGCGCAAACACCGGCAACACCAGGAAAAGCCCCAACATGCGCAGCGCAAAAATGGCGGCCAACGAGGCGCTGGCGCGGCGCTCCAGCGCAGTCATGGCGGTGGACGGGGTGCTGACAAGGGGGGTGGCGGCAGAAAGAGACACGAAAAATGCGCCCAACAGGGATGGGCCGACGGTTAATGGCGATTGGAGATCAACGCGAATTGTCCCCCATTCGCCAACGGCCTCTTTCCCCGCCACCCACCGCCTGAACCAAAGTGGCCACCAGTCACTATCATTGAGGGTTACCCATTCTTGAGCACCGCCACTTTGAACTCACCCACCGACGGTCTTCACCTGCAAGCCGAGCCCTCCGAACTATCCGAAAGAACGGGCCAGGACCTCGAAGCCGAGCTGAACGGCAAATACCTGGCCGTGGCTTTGCAGCAGCAAAACATCAGCATTCGCGGGGCGCGCACCCATAACCTGAAAAATATCGACCTCGACATCCCCCGCAATCGGCTGGTGGTGATCACGGGTTTGAGCGGTTCGGGTAAATCGTCGCTGGCCTTTGACACGCTCTACGCCGAGGGCCAGCGCCGGTATGTGGAGAGCCTGTCCACCTACGCGCGCCAGTTTTTGCAGCTGATGGACAAGCCGGATGTGGACGTGATTGAGGGCCTGAGCCCGGCCATCTCGATCGAGCAAAAAGCCACCAGCCACAACCCGCGCTCCACCGTGGGCACGGTGACGGAGATTCACGATTACCTGCGCCTGCTGTTTGCCCGTGCGGGCACGCCGCATTGCCCCGACCACAACCTGCCGCTGCAAGCCCAGACCGTGAGCCAAATGGTCGATGCCGTGCTGGCCCTGCCCGACAACACGCGGCTGATGATTTTGGCCCCACTGGCGCGCGAGAAAAAAGGCGAGTTTCTGGACGTGTTTGCCGACATGCAGGCCCAAGGCTACGTGCGATTTCGGGTGGACGGCGAGTCGTATGAAGTTGAAAATCTGCCCAAGCTGAAGAAAACCGAAAAGCACGACATTGACGTGGTGGT
>JANOLC010000215.1:0-16620 GCA_031419575.1 Burkholderiales bacterium
TCGAATTACCCCAGTCTGGTGCTGTGGCCACACTGGCTGACCACGGCGCAGGCAAGTCGTACCTGGGCTTCATCATTTACGACTTGTTTTTCAAGGCGTTGAGAGCCGGCGAGGGCGCATCCGCTGTGGGTCATAAAAGCCATATTTACGGCATAGAAACTCGCCCCGAGCTGATCGATAAATCCCGCGAACTGGCCAGCCGCCTGGGGTTCGATCGCATGTCATTCCTGAACCTGAGCGTGGCCGAATCCACCCAGTCCACCGAGCTGCCCGAGCGCATCGACATCGTCACGGCACTGCATGCCTGCGACACCGCCACCGACGACGCCATCGCCTTTGGCCTGCAAAAGAAAGCCAAATTCATGGTGCTGGTGCCCTGCTGCCAGGCCGAGATAGCCCGTGCCCTGAACGGCAGCAAAGCCCTTTCGCTCACTCGCACCCCCCTGGCCGAGCTGTGGCGCCACCCCCTGCACACCCGTGAAATGGGCAGTCAGATCACCAACGTGTTGCGCTGTTTGTATCTGGAAGCCAGTGGCTACCAGGTCACCGTGACCGAGCTGGTCGGCTGGGAGCACAGTCTGAAAAATGAGCTAATCATCGCCAAACACACCGGTCACAAAAAGCAGGCTGCCGCAGAGCGACTGCGGGCGCTGTTGGCAGAGTTTGGTATCGCGGAATTGCTTCGGACGCGGTTTAAATTGCCGGAATAAAGCCAATGTCTAGCAAACTGAAACTGCTACTGAATAAATAGCAAACTGTTATTGTTTGACGAGGACTTTAGGCCATTTGGTTTGTCAACATAGGCCTTGCCACGCTTCCAGCGGGCTTTTGAGAAAACCCGTCGCTATAACGGTTCCCAAGACACGTCATCAGCGGGCCATAAACCGGCCGCAAACCAGGTCGGCGGCTTTTTCGGCCAACATGATGGTCGGCAAGTTGGTGTTCGCCGAGGTGATCTGGGGCATCACCGAGGCGTCCACCACGCGCAGATTACGCAGGCCGTGGACGCTGAGCGCAGCGTCGACTACGGCATCGGTGCCTGACCCCATTCGGCAGGTTCCTACGGGGTGCCACACGCTGCCACTGGTCGCCCGAATGGCGGCCCCCAAGGCTGCATCCGACGTTGCATGGGCCCCTGGAGAGATTTCACCGTGCAGTAAGCCTGCCAGTGGCTGGGCAGAGGCGATCTTGCGCGCCATGTGGACACCTTCGATCTGCAGGGCAAGATCATCGCGATGGGTCAGGTAGCCAGGATCTATGAGCGGTGGATCTAAAGGATCGGCCGAGCGCAGCCGCACGCTACCTCGGCTGAGAGGACGGCATGCCTGCGCACAAATAGCCATGGCTGGCGCCTTTCCGTTGGCTGCCACTGTGAGCGGCAATTGCGGAAATGCGAAGAACTGCAGATGTGCCCCGAAACCGTCCACGGCATCCGCCCGTTTCATGAATAGTCCGCCCTCGGCCAGGTTACTGGTCGGCGCTGCGGCCATGGGTTGCTTGAGTGCGAACAAGGTGGGTGTTTGGGTGTGGTCGCATAAATTCATGCCCACGGCGGGTAGGTCATGCCGAACCGTGATGCCATGCGACTGCAAGGTGGTCGGTTCGCCAACGCCCGACAGCATCAGCAGCTTGGGCGTGTCGATCGCGCCGGCACTCAGGATGACTTCCTGGTTAGCGTGGATACGCCGCAGTTGCGAGCCGTCCCAAATGTCGACGCCCGCCGCACGATCCCCTTCAAAATGGATGCGCAGGACTCTTGCTCTCTGAATGACACGCAAGTTTGAGCGTTCAGCGGCGGGGCCGAGGTAAGCCACCGCCGTGCTGCAGCGCTCGCCGTTGCGGATTGAGAGGTGGTAGAGACCTGCACCATCCAAGTGCTCTCCGTTGAAGTCACCATTGGGTCGATGCCCACTGGCCACGGCGGCTTCAATGAACGCTTGCGTGATAGGGCTGGGCGACGACTGTGCAGACACCGTCAAGGGCCCGCCCACACCGTGGAGCACTGACGGGCCAAGAACGTGGTCTTCCAAACGTTTGAAATATGGCAGCACATCCGACCATCCCCAACCGGGGTTGCCTAGGTCTCGCCAGTGGTCAAAGTCCTGCGGATCACCGCGCATGGCAATCATCGCGTTGATGGCACTGGTGCCGCCCAGCGCCTTGCCCCGCGGGTACGGAATACTGCGCAGCCCCAAGCCCGCTTGCAGCGTGGTGCCATACCCCCAATTCTCTGCATCGTCCCAGAGCAAAGGCCATTGGTTGGGCTGGCGCATGCGCATCGACTGAGATTCGTCACCGGCCTCGATCAGCACGACCTGTCGCCCCGAGTCTTCAGACAGTCGCGCGGCCATCACACAGCCCGCTGACCCGGCACCAATGATCACGATGTCTGCTGCGTCGTTCATAAAAATTTCTCCTGACGATGATGGAGCGTTTAACAAAGATTCAGGGGCTTGCTGAGGGAAGCAGCATAGCTCTAAAGTCGGGTAATTTCGGTCAAAATTTTGTCTTCAGCGCGCAGCCGGTCTGGATGCCGTGCACGGCACCGTGATGTTGCGGGAAAATACACCGTGATGATGTTGCTCCAGCTATGAAATTCTGTTTGACGCCGCTTGTGGTGGTTCTTTGCCTGACGCCCTTGTCGGCCATCTGGGCGCAAGATGCCGTACCGCTGCCCGATGTGCCCCTGCTCCAAACCCTGGCTACCCAGGGCAACGCCATTGCCCAGTTCAACCTGGGTGTGCTACACGATGTCGGGCGGGGCGTGCGCCAAGACTACGCGCAGGCCCTGAAGTGGTACCGGTTGGCTGCAGCGCAGGGGCATGCGGGTGCGCAGTTCAACTTGGGTGGCATGTACTTTGAAGGGTCGGGTGTGGCACAGGACTACGTGCGTGCCTACCAGTGGTTCACCCTGGCCGGGGTGGCGGGTTATGCCGGAGCCGTCAAGAATCGCAACAGCATTGCCACGCTGATGACGCCTGCGCAAATCGCCCAGGCGCAGGGCTTGGCGCGCGACTGCCAGCGGCGCAATTGGGTCGATTGCGAGTAGGTGGACTGAATTTATAGTAAAAAGTACCTAAAGTCCCCGTGAACTATCAATAGTTAGCTATAAAAAATGTAGCGTCTAGCGGCGGATAGGCGATAATGAAAGACCTGCCATGCATAATCCGGGGCCGCGCGGTTGGGGCGATAGCCTGTTCCGCGCCAGCCACAGGCAGCGCATCCCGGTTGAACCAACGCCCCTTCTGCCACTCCAACAGCCCTCTGCTTACCTGACCACTCACCCCAACCCCCTCTATGTCCGACCACTACGCCGCCCTGGGGCTCAGCAGCGACGCCTCGCTGGCCGATGTCAAGAAGGCGTTTCGCCAAAAGGCCTCGGCCTACCACCCCGACCGCAACGCCGCGCCTGACGCGCCCGCGCGTTTTCGGGCGGTGCAGGCCGCGTTTGAGGTCTTGTCGGATGCGGACAAGCGCCAGGCTTATGACGACAACCGCAAGCGCAACCTGCTGGACAGCCCGATCGACACGGCGCGTGAGATTTGGCAGGCGTATTTCGGTCAGGTTGTGCAAGCGGCCACTGTGAAGTAAATGGTCAAAGCAACACTCAGTAAATCACTACGCCATTCCTAGCCATCTTTTGAATCAGAACCCTAGCTCCCGCATGAAAATTTCTCCCTTCTTCCTCGCCCTGCGTTCCGCCTACCAGGCCGAAATTGACGACCTGACCTTTGACTCCGAAGGGCGTGATGTGCTGCGCCAGCGCTTGGCTGAGAAGCGCAAGGAGATCAAGTTTTTGGTTCAAATGATGGAACTCAGCCCCGAAATGGTAGCGGTCATTTTTCATCAAGGTTTTCAGTTCAAGTTGCCTGCGGTGATGGATCAACTGCTTTCGCAGGAGCCGGAAGATTTCCCCGAATGGGAATCGCTGGCCGACGCCGTCACGCTCACACCGCAAGCGCTTGAGATGAGCCGCGTCGTGTTGAATGAGCCCATGGGCGAATGGTTCCTGGCCGTGGCCGCCGGGCTGGAGTTCATGTACAACAAGCCCGAGGCGCGTTCCGCCAGCCACGACGATGATTCTGAAGATCACGATGATGAATCCGGAGATGACCGCAATGATCAGGGCCGGAGTAGCGACCCCGCCGGTGGCCCCGATGGCGATGACGAACGCGACGAACGTGCCCGCGAAGAAGCCGGTGCCGACTGGATGGTGGAGCAGGGCTTCGACCGCAAAGATTAAGCGCAACGACAAATTGAAGGATTCCCTATGACCCGACTCGCCCTGATTGCCAAAACCCAAAGCCTGATTGCCGCTGGTGATATTGTGGGCGCGGAGTCCGCCTTGGTGGCGCTGGCGGACGAGGAGGGCGACCAGGCGCTGCTGGTGGTGCTGGAGCAGTTGCCGCCCAAAGACATCCTGGCGGTGATTCGCGAGTACGACAATTCCAAGGAATCGGTCATCAACCTGCTGGTCACGCCCGAGATGTTTGCGCGGGCCGTGGTCATCGAGAAGCAATACAAAGACCTCACCCGCACCCACCTGCGCGGCATGATGAATTCCATCATCTTCCGGGCGGACGCGGATCCACTGGAATTCATCACCGCCATCGGTGATCTGGATGGCGGCAGCGAGGCGCTGGCTGATTACTTCTCGGAAAAATGGAGCCGAGTGGAAGCCTTTGCCCGCACCGGCACATTCGACGCGATGGAAGACGATGGCGAGATGCTCACCGAGAGCGCCCTGCGCGGCCAGGCCTGGGCCAAGCCCCGGCTTGAGCTTGACGAAGTGGCCGACCAGGACTGGATGCAACTGGCCTGGACGCTTCGATATGAATGCCCGGACTTGTTCATTGAAATGTTGCTGGTGTTGCGCGCCAAAGTTCGTGCGTTTGAAGCTGGGTTGGGCGACGAGGCTGCCGGAGAAAGTGGTCTGGACGAGGACGACGGCAAAGTTGAAACCGGTGATACCGACCGGGGGCAGGCCACTAAGCCTTCCCGCGAGTCCGACGAAGAATCTGCGATCTGACGGCCCATGTCTGTTATTTCGTTGTCGGTAGTTTCTCTATTTGACGCGCGCCCATTTTTTGAGAAGTCTCTGGCCTACGGCTTGCAGCACGGCCTGATTGACAACGGCAAACTGGACCAGATTACCAACGACGCGCCCAAAGGCATGGTGCAAATTGCCCGCTACTTTGGCAGCGAATTTTTGCGCCCCGAGATTGAAAAGGCGAAAGAGCGCATCGTCAATCTGGTGAGTTTGTACCTGGAAGACTCCTGTAGCGGCGACCTGCATCTGGCGGCCGAGTCTTTGCGGGACCACTCGTTTTTGTCGCGCTCCAAAGGCGGCTCTGACATGCTCAAAAGCCTGATTGCCATGCCGCAAAACAGCCACTTCGGCATGAACGAACACCGGGGCTTTACCGACGACCACATCCCGCTGCTGGCGAAGTGGACGTTGCGCAGCCTGCCTGACTACCAGGCCGAGCTGGCGCTGCGCAGCCAGGTGGGCCTGGTGATTGACGCCGCCATCTGGCTGGCCGATGCATTGGGCATGAATTCGGACGATCTTGAAGAAGCGGGCAAGGATGCCGAGGCCGTCATTCGCACGGCTTTGCTGGTGCTGGCAACCAAACGGACCAAGCTGCCGGACTGGGCGAGCCTGGACAAGATGGTGGGCGAATTGCGAAAAAGGCCCATTACCAGCATCGCGATGCCGAAAAATCTGCCCTCAGAGTTCGTTGATGTGGTGCAAACCATCCGCAAAACGGTGATCGTAGATTTGCCGAAAATTCAGGACGCTTCCATCGCCACCCGCAAACTGTTTGACCAGACACCCGCCTTCATGGGCCGCTACTTCTGGGTGGAAGACGGCGTGAGCGAGGTGGATCACTTTGACCGCGCTGCGTCTGAGGCCTGGAACAAAGTCACCGGTGGGCACAGTGATGACAGTTCCCTACTTACCTTATTTTTATGCATCGCTACCGGCACACCTCCCAAGACCTTGCTGACGGCCAAAGGTGCTGCCGCTCTTGTGCGCAAAATCCGCAAAAATAATAACACTGGCATCCATAGTGAACTGGCACTGGCCTACATTGCTGGCAACGCGCCTGAGCAGCATCAAAGCGACTACGCACTGTTGTGGCAAAACTTCCTGGAGGAGGCCCGCCCCACGCTGCAAAGCGACTTTGATTACGAGTTGAAAGACGCGCTGTCGCTGCTTCGGCTGGAATGCAATGTCAGCGAGAAATGAGCGCTATGGCTGATTCCCTGCAAATCACTTTGCCAAACCCATTGCCAAATTCGTTGTCCAGGCCATCCGTCGCCCTGTACTGGGATTTTGAGAACCTGCACGCGAGTCTGTCAGAGGCGCGCCTGGGGGAGGGCTCCTACGGCAAACCGGATGGCCGCTTCAAGCTGCAAGAGCCGTTGATTGATGTGCAGGCCATCATTGACATGGCCGCAGGTTATGGGCCGATTGTCATTAACCGCGCCTACTGCAACTGGCAGTTCTTTGGTCGCTACCGCGATGCGCTGTTGCAAGGCGCGGTGGATCTGGTGCAGATGTTTCCACCGGGGGGCGCCGCCAAAAATGGGGCTGACATCCGGCTGTGCCTGGACGCGATGGAGGATGTCACCCGGTTCGATCACATCGGCACGGTGGTGGTGGTCAGCGGTGACAGCGACTTCATGCCCTTGGCGCAAAAGATCAAGGCCGCTGGTCATACATTGATTGGCGTAGGTTCACGCAAAACCACCAACCGCCATTGGGCCAGCAGCTGCCATGCGTTTCGGCACTATGAGGACTTGATCGAAGGGCGCATCTCGGAAGCGGTTGCGGTGGCAGATGTGAGGGTTGAACATGACTGAGCCAGAAACCCAAGCGCCATCATCGTTGCCTGCCAAGCCCGTTGTGCCGGTCAAGCAGGCCCACAACCCCCTGCACGGCCTGACGCTGGAAGCTGTCGTGACCCAGTTGGTGGCGCACTACGGTTGGGTGAGTTTGGGGGAGCGCATCCCCGTGCGGTGTTTTACCAGTGACCCCAGCGTGGCATCCAGCTTGAAGTTCTTGCGGAAAACACCTTGGGCGCGTGAAAAGGTGGAGGGGCTTTTTCTCTTTATGCAGCGTGAGGTCCGGCGCACCGGAACTCAGCGCGGCTGACTTCACGCGGCGACGGGCTTAGCTGTCCCAGTCGCCACCGCCGCCACTGTCGGCCACTGAACTGCTGTCATCCCACGAGCCTGAATCGGCCACACCAAAGTTTTGACCACCCAGGTCGTTGTTGCCGGTGAACGGCTGGTTGTTGTTGCCAGCGTTATCAGCCACGGGGTGCGCGTTGTCATTTTTAGGGCGCTCATCGCCTCCCATCAGCGACTTGCCAATAGCTTGCGCCGCCATGACGCCAGCACCTACCGCCAGACCGGCTGCCAGGCCACCGACCACCTTGCCACCCAAGCCCATGCCGGGTTGGGCGGCGGGTTGGCCATAGCCTTGTTGTCCATAGCCGGGTTGTTGCCCGTAAGCCTGCGGTGCGCCGTTGTTGTTGCCACCCATGCCAAAGTTTTGCGGGCCGCTCAAGCCACCACCTTGCTGGCCTGGTGACATGCCATAGGCCGCTGCGCTGGTTACGCCAGGCGCACCGGGGTAGGTCGCCGCCTTTTTACGGCTCATGTAGATACCCACACCAATGGCAGCGCCGCCCAAGGCCAGCGCGATGCCCCAGGGAAATGACGACGCGGGTGCTGCGGGTGCAGCGGCCGTTACAGCACGCGAGAAACCCGCGTTGTTGTTGCCGTTATTCCCGCTGCTGCTATTGGCGTTGCTGTTGGTACCACCTTTTCCGCTGAGTTGCGTGCGGAGGTTCTGCACCGAGTCTGCCTTCGCAAACGGCAAACCGGGGGCTAGTTTTTCAGCGCTGGCCAGTGCTTCCCGGGCTTTGTCCATCTTGCCCTGCTTGGCAAACAACTCCGCTTGCACAAAATGTGCTTTGGCGCTGTTGGGGTGCGCCACTAAAACCTGCTGCATCATCACTTGCGCCTGATCCAGCTTACCGGCGTTGGCCGCCTCGTAGACCTGGTTCAGCGTGGGCTCGGCCTGCGCCATGGCGTGGGTACTCAACCCCAAGCCCAGGCCTATAGAGCCGGCCAATGCGGCCATGGCCAGCCACCTGCTGACACCTTGGAGTGTGAAACGATTCATCATGAGTTGTGTCCTGTAAAAACGCATAGAGAGGATTGAAACATAGTTGTGACGTTGTGACGCTTGCGCAGAAAACAAGATGCGGTCAAAGTTCAAAAATGACATCCGACCGTCTGGGTGCCCGTGTATATTGGCCCGATGTCCCCAAACTCTGCCATAAACCGCCCCAATACCCCCCACCAGCGCACCCACCAGCGCTCGGACCTGGTGCGCATTGCCATGCACGCCATGGCCGAGCGCGGGCTACAGCCCGAGTTTTCGCACGCGGTTGACAAGCAGCTCGCCAAAATCACCGGCCCCGCCCGTGAAGTGGACGGCGTGGCACGCGACTTGACTGCGCTGTTGTGGTGCTCTATTGACAACGACGATTCGCAAGACTTGGACCAACTCACCGTGTGCGAGCTGTTGCCCCAAGGTGGCATGCGCCTTTGGGTGGCTATTGCCGATGTAGACGCGCTGGTCAAGCCGGGCACCCCCATTGATGACCACGCCCAGACCAACACCACGTCCGTCTACACCTCGGCCTGCATCTTCCCCATGTTGCCCAACCGGCTGTGCACCGACCTGACCTCGCTCAACGCGCATGAAGACCGCTTGGCCATGGTGACTGAAATGGTCTTTAACGCCGATGCCAGTCTGGCCGGGTCAACCGTGTACCGCGCCCTGGTGCGCAACCACGCTCAGTTGGCCTACGACGCCATCAGCGCGTGGATCGATGGTAAAACTGCTCTGCCTGCTGCTGCTGACGTGCAGGGTCTTGAGGCGCAATTGCGTAACCAGGATGCTCTGGCTCAAAAGCTGCGCCAACGGCGCCGCACCGAAGGCTCGCTGGAATTTCAAACCTTTGCGCCGCGTGCCGTGTTTGAGGGAGAGCGCGTGGTGGACATTCGCCAGCAAGACCAGAACCGCGCGCGCCAGTTGATTGAAGAGGTGATGATTGCCACCAACGGCTGTAACGCGCGCTACCTGGCCAGCCAGGGCGGTGCCTCACTGCGGCGCGTGGTGCGTTCGCCCGAGCGCTGGTTGCGCATTGTGGGCGTGGCCAAAGAATATGGTGACGTGCTGCCCCCCGAGCCGGACTCCAAAGCGCTGGAGGCATTTTTGGCCAAACGCCGCCTGGCCGACCCGCTGCGCTTCCCCGATTTATCACTGGTCATCGTCAAGCTGATGGGCCGGGGCGAATACGTGGTGGAGGTGCCGGGCGGCGCACCCATTGGCCACTTTGGGTTGGCTGTGCGCGACTACACCCATTCCACCGCACCCAACCGCCGCTATCCGGATCTGATCACCTCCCGCCTGATCAAAGCGGCGTTAACTGACCAGCCACCGCCTTATAACAGCGTTGAGCTGGCCAGTCTGGCCGAACATTGCACCCGGCAAGAAGATGCCGCCCAAAAAGTGGAGCGCCGCCTGCGCAAGAGCGAGGCGGCGCTGTTGCTGGAGTCCCGCATTGGCCAGCACTTTGAGGGTTTGGTGACGGGCGCATCGCCCCAAGGCGTATGGGTGCGCGTGTTCAGCCCACCCGCCGAAGGCAAGCTCATTACCACCCGCGCGGGGTTGGGCGTCGGCGACAAAATCAAGGTGCGGCTGGTGTCAGCCAACGTGGAGCGGGGGTTTATTGATTTTGTAATGGCGGGGGAGTGATGTCCTTCCCCACGCCCTTACTAACGCCGTATGAGCGCGGCAACCAGAACCAGACCACCACCTGGGCCGAGTGCATGGCGTTTTACGAGACGCTGGCCCAGCAGTTCCCGGCCATCCTGCGGTGGTTTCAAATCGGCGTGTCTGACAACGGTATCCCGATGTTTGCGGGCACGGTGACCGCTGACGGCGTATTTGATAGAGAGCAACTCAAGCGCGAAGGCCGCCCCGTTTTCTTGAACAACAACGGCATCCACCCCGGCGAGCCCGAAGGGATTGACGCCTGCATGGCGCTGGTGCGTGATCTTTGCACCCGTCACGCTCAACGTGCGGCTTTGGGTAACACTGTTTTCCTGTTCATTCCCATTTACAACGTGGACGGTTGCTTGAACCGCAACACCACCTCGCGCGTGAACCAGGTGGGGCCGGAATCCTTCGGCTTCAGGGCTAATGGCCGCAACCTGGACTTGAACCGTGACTTCATCAAGTGTGACAGCCTGGCCGCGCAAACCTTCAACCGTTTTTTCACCGAATGGGACCCCGATGTGATGGTGGATACCCACACCTCCAACGGGGCGGACTATAGCTACACCATGACACTGATTCAAACCCAGGCCGACAAGCTGGGCAATGACAACGGTAACGGTAACGGTTTGGGGTCGTTTTTGCGCGACACCATGGTGCCCGCCATCTATGCCGACATGGCGCAACGCGGCTGGCCCACCTGCCCCTATGTAAACCCCGTCAATGAAACACCTGACGACGGCATTGAAGACTTTCTGGAAGTGCCGCGTTTCTCTACCGGCTATGCGGCGCTGCACCACACCATCGGGTTCATGCCGGAAACTCACATGCTCAAACCCTTTGCCCATCGCTATGCGTCGATGAGGGCGCTCGTTGAATCGGTGCTGGCGTTCACCGTGGCCAGCGCCGCCCACATTCAGTCGCTGCGTGCGCAAGCCCGCCAAGCTGCCTTACACAAAACCCGGTGGCCAGTGTCATGGGCGGTAGATCGCACCCGGCACGCGACCTTTCGCTTCAAGGGCTTCAGGGCGGTCTACAGCCCCAGCAAGTTGGGCAACTACACCCGCCTGTCGTATGACCGCAGTCAGCCTTGGGAGAGGGACATTCCTTGGTACAACCATTTCAAAGCCGATGTGACGGTTGACGCTCCGCGCGGCTACCTCATTCCCCAAGTTTGGTGCGAGGTGATTGAACGGCTGCAGTGGAACCAGGTCACGATGCAACGCCTGGCAGTCGACCAGGTGGTGCAGGCGCAGACCTACCGCATCCAGACCGTCACATCGCGGACGCTGCCTTATGAAGGCCATATGTTTCACGAACAAATTGCGCTAAAAGCCCAGACCGAGGAGGTCACAGTCAGCGCCGGTGACTATTGGCTAGACCTGGCTCAGCCCCATGCAAGGTACGCGGTCGAGACCCTGGAACCTCAGGCGCACGACAGCTTTTTCCGCTGGGGCTTCTTCAACAGCGTGCTGGAAAAGAAAGAGAACTTTTCAGACTATGTGTTTGAAGACACGGCGCTGGAGATGCTGCAAACCGAGCCCGGCTTGCAAGCCCAATTTGACACATGGAAAGCACAAAACCCCGCGTTGCTGTCCGACCAGAAAGCTGTGCTGGGTTTCATCTTCGCTCACGGTGCCCGGTTCCATGAGCCGTCTTGGATGCATTACCCGGTACTGCGTTTGATGCAAATATTGACCATCAATTAGACTTCAAGTCCCTGTATTCATTGAATAGTATGCTGCAAAATTTGTAGCGTTCCGCCATGACATTCCCAACACCCGTCCTGACCGTACAGGGCCTGACGTTTCACTACCCTCACTGTGAATTGTTCACGTCGATGTCGTTTCACATCCTGCCCGGCATCACATTGGTTCGCGGCGGCGACGGGCGTGGCAAGTCAACCCTGCTGCGCTTAATGGCGGTTGATGTCCCGGCGCAAAGTGGTGAGCTGCGCCTTCAGGGTGTTGCCCTGAGTGAGCAGCCGCAGGCGTATCAGGCGCATGTGTTCTGGGCCGACCCGCGCACCACTCGCTTTGACCAAGTCACGGCTGAAGCGTACTTTGCAGGCCTGCGCCCGCGCTACCCCCAGTGGGACGACGCGCTGCTGGCCCAATTGGTGGCCGGCCTGGCACTGGAACCGCATGGGGACAAGCCCTTGTACATGCTCTCCACCGGCTCCCGCCGCAAAGTCTGGCTGGCCGCCGCTCTGGCATCCGGCGCACCCCTGACCCTGCTGGACGACCCCTTCGCCGCGCTGGACAAGCCATCCATCCAATTCGCCATCCGCACGCTGGCCCAGCTAGGAGCCCACCCCACACGGGCCATCGTGCTGGCCACTTTTGATGCCCCACCTGGTTTACCGTTGGTAGGCTTGATTGAGTTGGGTGACTGATCGGCGGGGACTTGAGGCGGCACCAAATACACCGTCCTTGACTACTTCACTTTCATCCATACAATGTATGCATGAGATTCGATTGGGATCCCGCCAAGGCGGCATCAAACGCCAAGAAGCACAAGGTCACCTTTGAGGTGGCAAAGACCGTCTTCTACGATGACTTCGCGGTGCAGTTCTTTGATGAAGAACACGCCTCCGACGAGGAACGCTTCCTTTTGCTGGGCATGAGTTCAGACGCAAGGCTTCTCTTGGTGTGCCATTGCGAGAGAGAGGACGGAGACGTTATCCGCATCATTTCCGCCCGCAAAGCGACCCAGAGCGAAGCGCAGAACTACCGAGGTGAATGATATGAAAGCTGAATACGATCTGTCGAAGATGAAGTCGCGTCGGAACCCATACGCGTCCAAACTTAAGAAGTCGGTCACCATGCGCCTCTCTGAGGACGTGGTTCAGTACTTCAAAAGTATGGCCACGGACGCGGGGGTACCGTACCAAAGCCTCATCAATCTCTACCTCAGGGACTGCCTTGCGCAGAATCGCAAGGTCGAGATCAAGTGGCCGAGTGCCGCCTAATGACTAAGGTTAGATCGCGCTTTCCGCGATTGAGCAGCACCTTGAAATCACTTCAAATTCAATAGCGAACTATTGTTGATTGACGGGGGGCGCCCCTTCCCTCGCCCTACCTCAGAGGGGCAGGGAGCAATACCCACAATACCCACAATACCCAATTCGATCCGCTTGCCGCCCTGGCAGCGGTTCATTTGAACGTTGCATTGAAATCCCCCGAACCTGTAAGTCCTCCATCAGGCCTAAACTGACCTGTACTCAGACTTCATCAGGAAACCACCATGTCATCCAGATTGCCTACCTACTTCATCTCCCACGGCGGTGGGCCCTGGCCTTATATGGAAGAGATGCGCATCCCCATGGCGGGGTTGGCCAAAGCGTTGCAAGACATGCCACGCCAAATTGGTGTCACGCCCAAAGCCATTCTGATGATCTCAGGGCACTGGGAGGAGATGGGCTTCAACGTCATGTCCAACCCGCACCCTGGCATGTTGTATGACTATGGCGGCTTCCCCCCGCACACCTACAAAGTAATCTATGCGGCCCCTGGCGCGCCCGAGCTGGCTGCGCGCGTGCAAGGCCTCATCACCGCCGCAGGCCTGCCGTCCAGGCTGGATGCTCAGCGCGGCTTTGACCACGGCACGTTTTCGCCGCTGGTGGTGATGTATCCGCAAGCCAACGTGCCCGTCATACAAGTGTCCCTGCGCGCCAGCCTGGACCCGGCTGAGCACATCGCTCTGGGCCGGGCGCTGGCCCCGCTGCGCGATGAAGGTGTGCTGATCGTGGGCAGTGGTTTGAGCTATCACAACCTGCGCCAGTTTGGTCCGGCGGGCAAAGCACCCTCGCAGGCGTTTGATGCCTGGTTGCAAGATGCCGTGGTGGCCAGCACGCCCGATCAGCGCCAGGCTAAGTTGCTGGAATGGGCCAAAGCACCGTCCGCCCGCATCGCCCACCCGCGAGAAGATCACCTTATTCCGCTGATGGCGGCGGTCGGGGCCGCCTTTGATGACCCAGCCACCTGCGTCTACCATGAGGACTGCGTGTACGGGGGCGTCACAGTGTCCAGCTTCAAGTTTGGCTAAACTTCGGTACTTGAACGTAAAAAAAGGCCTGAAGTCCTTGTCAAGTAAGGATAGTTTGCTATTAATTTTGCAGCTCATCAAGCCACCCGAAAAGCAGCCTGCACCGCCCTCACCATGGACGGGTGCAGCGTGCCGAGCAGGGGTGTTTGGCCGTGTGGCGCGGCGGGGGCGCGGAGAACCAATCGGTTGAGTACGGTAAATCTACCGCTTGTTTGAGGTCGAACTTGGTGTCGTGGCTCAGCCCTGCGCACGCGTAGGCAGCCGGATCGCGGTCACGCAGACTAGCGAATTCACCTCGGTACAGCGTGGTGGTCTTCTGGCTGGTACCGTAAGCCACGCGAATCTGCATGGCCCGGAAGTTACAAAAAAATCTCCGGTTGACGGCCACTGCGTACGCCATCGCACCAACTGAAAATGGATTTGAAATTAACCTGATGCAGGGTTTTTCGTGTGTTGACTGACCAGGGCATTGGGCACTGGCCGGTGGCAAGCACCCGCAACCCCATGAGCTCAACACTCATTCAACAGGAGATCCAGGATGAATCAATTGCATACATTTTCAAATTCACCGGTCAAGGCTTCAAGCATGATTGGCACCGATGTGATCAACCCCAAGGGGGACGACCTTGGCGACATCAAGGAGGTGGTCATTGACCCGTCCACTGGCAAGGTCGCCTATGCGGTGGTGTCGTTTGGTGGCTTTCTCGGGCTTGGCGAAAAACTGTTCGCTATCCCCTACAGCGCATTTGAATACGACGTGGACCAAAACAAATACGTGCTGGATGTGACCAAGGAGCGCCTGGAAGACGCGCCGGGATTCGACGCCGACAACTGGCCATCCATGGCGGAAGAAAAATGGAATCGCGACGTTTACAAATACTACGACCGCGAACCTTACTGGGAATAACCCGATTTTCACCTTTGACAGGTCGGGCGCGAGGTAGTACGGCGGATGCACTTCGCGTTCTCATTGTCGGAAATTCGGGTCTTATTTCTTAATTTTTACTCTTGCTCAATCACGTTTTTTTAGGAGATAAATCCAATGGAACTTACAACACGCACGGGCACGATTTTTCCAGATGGCACGGGGTTGCCAGATGGCGCAGTGCACGAAGTTGCGTCGAGCGCGCATGCGGCCCTCAACCGGATGGCAGCCGCTGCGGACGGGGCAGCACTGTCAATCAGACCGGCCATTGATCGTGCCGCTCAAATGGGACATCACACGGTTGACAGCGTCGCCGATGCTGCCGGGTCAACGGCCGGATGGCTCGACAGACAAAGCCTTGCCCTCAAATCGAAACAACAAAACGCGGTAGCGGACACCAGAAAATATGTTGTGGTTCATCCGTTGCAATCCATAGGCATCGCATTGGTCGCAGGCTTGGTGCTGGGCCGCTGGCTGCGTTGAGCAATAGGATGGTCAGGTTTTCAATCGCGCGGTCTGCGCGTTGACTTCCCACAAACCGGGCTTTTCATACGCCACCCGGCGTATTCCCGATTCTCCAAAGCGTCCTTAAAGTCAACTCATCGTTATGCAACAGCCTGCTTATGCGGGTTGGATGCATGACGAAACAGTTTTCTTTAACTCTGGAGAAGCACATATGAATTCACGTCGTTTTACATTGAGAGCACTCACCGCAGCCGTCGCGCTGTCGGGTTTGTCTGTTTTGCCGGCGCACGCCCAGTCGGGCGGCACCATCAAGGTTGGCATTCTGCACAGCCTGTCCGGCACCATGGCTATCTCAGAAACTGTGTTGAAAGACACCGTGTTGATGGCCATTGACGAGATCAATGCCAAGGGTGGTGTCATGGGCAAGAAGCTGGAGCCTGTGATTGTTGACCCGGCTTCCAACTGGCCTCTGTTTGCTGAGAAAACGAAGCAGTTGCTGGGTCAAGACAAGGTCTCGGTCATCTTCGGCTGCTGGACTTCGGTGTCGCGCAAGTCGGTATTGCCCGTGGTTGAAGAAATGAATGGCCTGCTGTTCTACCCTGTGCAATACGAGGGTGAAGAGTTGTCCAAAAACGTGTTCTACACGGGTGCAGCGCCTAACCAGCAAGCCATTCCCGCTGTCGATTACTTAATGAGCAAAGAAGGCGGCGGCGCGAAACGTTGGGTATTGTTGGGTACTGACTACGTGTACCCCCGCACCACCAACAAAATTCTGCGCGCGTACCTGATCAAGAAGGGCGTGAAAGAGTCTGACATCGACGAAAAATACACCCCATTTGGCCACTCCGACTATCAAACCATCGTGGCTGATGTGAAGAAGTTCTCCGCGGGTGGCAAGACCGCTGTGGTGTCCACCATCAACGGTGACTCCAACGTGCCTTTCTACAAAGAGCTGGGCAATGCTGGCCTGAAAGCCAAAGACGTGCCTGTGGTGGCGTTCTCGGTGGGTGAAGAGGAGTTGCGCGGTGTAGACACCAAACCCTTGGTCGGTCACCTGGCCGCCTGGAACTATTTCCAGTCCATCAAGAACCCTGACAACACCGCCTTCATCAAGAAGTGGGCGGCTTACGCCAAGGAAAAGAAAATCGCCGGTCACATGGACAAGCCTTTGACCAACGACCCGATGGAAGCCACCTACATCGGTATCAACATGTGGAAACAGGCCGTAGAGAAAGCCAAGTCTACTGACACCGACTAGGTGATTGCAGCCATGGCGGGCCAGACCTTCAAGGCACCCAGCGGCATCATGAGTAAGATG